>CAZBNQ010000340.1:0-3778 GCA_964493035.1 uncultured Hyphomicrobiales bacterium
TATATTTGCCTAATCCATTATACGCAAATGCAACATAACGTGCTGAATAAGTCTAGTACACAATAATGCCCAGTTTATTAGAAATTTCATAACTTTGAAGTGCATATTTCAAAGCATTGGCATTATCCTGCATATCTAAATATACTAATGCTATATGATTTAAAATATTTGGAGTATCATTATAGTCAGATATATTATTAGCCATTTCCAAAGCTTTGAAAAAATAATTCAAAGCTTTTTGCCTATCTCCTATTTTGTGATAATAAGCTCCTAATATATCATAAGTATTTGCTATTACTTTATGTTCATTGATTTTTGTGGCATATTCTAATGCTAAATGCGCATATTCTTTAGATTTGTGCCTTTCCTTATCTGACTCAAAAAAAACTGCGGCTAATCTGTTATATGTCCGGGCAATGCCTTCATTATCATTTAATTCTTTAAATTGCGATAGTGCTTCGAATAATGTTTCAAGCGATTTGTCGGTTATTGCTGATGCTCTATATGTCTCGCCTAACAGAAGATTGCCTAATGCTACAAATTTCAAATCTTTGTTGTTTTTTAATTCATTTATTGTTGTAACTAATTTGTTTACAGATTTTCCATATTGCCCTTCTAATTGAAGAATCCTGCCATTTAATAATTCGATTACTAAAAGCATTGATTTATCATTATTTGCTCTGGCTAAGCTATCATAATACTTAATTTCATCTTTAGTTTGATTAGGATCTTTTGATAATGATGAATACAGCCTATGATACAAACCCTCTCTGCTTTCTTTTGCCGAAAAAGCAGATTGATATGATAAGCCTATAATTATAACAAAAAATAGTAAAGTAAATATCTTTTTCAAATAAATCATTATCAACCTTTTACAATACAATATAGAAGTTTTACAACAATTTCTATTTTTTAAAAATCCATCATTTTTTTCTATAATTAATACGATTTTATAAGATACTTCGTATTACTATTATATTTAAAAAATAATTTGAGCCGATTTATGAATAGTGAATTATCAAAATCAAAAAAATTTCCACATCTAAACCTCATTATGTTTGGTTTTTTAGTAATGATCACCTTCACAAGTATTATTATACCAAGTATTATGCCAATATTTTATCCATTTATTATACTTGGCACTTGGTTTCACGAAATGGGGCATGGCTTGGCAGCAATTCTAATGGGTGGAAGTTTTTCGCATCTTCAGATATTCAGTGATGGCTCAGGAGTTGCTTATTTTACAAGCGATTTATTCCTTGGTCCTATTGGTATGGCTTTTGTTGCTGCTGCCGGTCCGATTGCTCCGACTATTGCAGGTGCTTTGCTTTTGATTGCTTCTACCAAACCCAAGATTTGCAATTTTGCTATGTGGTTTTTAGGATTTGCTATGATCCTTTCTGCTATTATATGGATTAGGTCTCCTTTTGGTGTTATTTTTATGATTGCTTTTGGATTGGCTATGCTGTTTCTTGCATATAAATCTTCAATTAATTTAAAAACTTTGATTATTCAGTTTTTGGGGGCTCAAGCTTTTCTCAGTTTATATCTCAGTATTGGCTATTTATTTTCTTCAGGTGGACTCACCGAGCAAGGCTCTGTTCGCTCTGATACAGCTGCGATGCAGCACTATTTGTTTTTGCCTTATTGGATTTGGGCAGTTCTCATTTTGATTTTTTCAGCTTTTTTAATCTATAAAAGCGTTAAATTTGTGTTTAATCAAAATAAAAAACAATTAAACAATATAAAACCTATGGATAGGATTTGAATATGAAACGTACAGCTGTTATTATGGCGGGCGGCTCAGGCGAGCGTTTTTGGCCCCTTAGCAGAAAAAGAAGACCTAAACAATTGCTTAAGCTTCTCTCCGAAGATAAAACTATGATAGAAGAATCTATTAATAGAATTTCTTCATTAATTGCTCCTGAAGATGTTTTTATTATCACTAGCGAGCTTCTCGTAGAGCCTATGCGCGAAAGCCTTGTTATGATTCCGCCTCAAAATATTGTTGCTGAACCATACAAACGCAATACAGCTCCTTGCTTGGCGCTGGCTGCTGCCTTTATTGCAGATCGCTACAACTACCTGCCTTTAGATCAAATTTCTATTGCGGTTCTCACTGCCGATCAAGATATCTCTCCTGAAATTGACTTTGTCAATACTGTGGCTGCAGCTCTCGATTTTGCCGAAAACCAAAAAGCTCTGCTCACAATTGGTATCCCTCCAGCCAGACCCGAAACTGGTTATGGTTATATCGAAACTGAATCTAAATTCGAAGATAAGCATTTAGCTCAGATTTTACCCGTGAAAAGCTTTAGAGAAAAACCTGATATCGACACAGCTAAATCTTTTATCGAAAGTGGTAATTTCCTCTGGAATAGCGGTATGTTTTTCTGGCGCCTTGATACATTTATCGAAAACATGATCGAATGCCTGCCGACTGTTGGTATCAACATTGCTGTCATGAAAGGTAAACTATCCGGCAAGACTAATGATTTGCACCTAAGTATCGAACCGCTTATTGGAGAAGTTTTCGAAAAATTCCCTAACATTTCTATCGATTATGGTTTGATGGAAAAAGCTAATAATGTAGCTGTTGCCAAAGCTCTATTCAAATGGGACGACGTTGGCTCTTGGGATGCTTTAGAAAGAGTTAGAACAAAAGATTCAAATAATAATATAATTCATGGTGCTGCTTCGATTATCGATAGCAATAACTCTATCATTATTAATGAGTCTGACAATAAAATTATTACTGCATGCCTTGGTTTAGACAACATGGTTGTTGTTGTAACAAAAGACGCTGTTATGGTTTGCCCTAAAGATCGTGTGCAAGATGTAAAAAAACATGTCGAAGATATTCGTTCCAGATTTGGCGAAGATTTCTTATAAATTTTATTATTAAGTCCACTATTTTCTTTAAATATTTTATTTTTAAGTAATTGAAAATAGTGGACTGTTTATTTTTTTAGCAATATTTAGTTTTAATACTTAATCAAATATAATAAAGGCATCAATTTTTTGTAACTATTTCACTTTTTATTTTGTCTTATTCCTATATGGTTATTACAAATAGGAAATAATATGAAAAAGTACTTAGTTATTCTTGCTTTTTTTAGCTTTTTATTGTCTTGTGATGATAATTCTACTGAACCTACAAACAACAAAGATCCTCTTAATGGCTTCAACGCTTTATCATCTTATATTATTAATGTAAATGTCAACGATGATGGGCATATCGACCGAAATAGCACAAAGGTATTTGGCGATACTTTATTGAAATATGACAATACTTATTTATATAAACTCAAAACTGCTGCAAACGACTCTTTACATCCATACGACAAAACAACAATCCAAGTTACTTTCTCAAAAGATTGGAGCAAAATCGATACTCTTAGCTTTTATTATAGATACGATCATTTTGCTAATCAATACAGTAGCTCCACAAGATTGGAATCTTTTACTCTTATAAACCTTGATTATAAATTATCTAATGGCATTTTAACGATTTTATCTTCTGATAGCTTAAACAACTCAAATTATGATAAATTCCATGTTTATTACTCATATACTCAAAAAAATGGAAAATTAGATCCGGGAACTTCAGGTGGATATGATCACAAATTCGAAAAAGACCAAGTTAAAAAGTTAAAATATGATATCGAACTGGTATTTGCAAAACAATAATTATATCAATTTATATGGGACTGCTTCTTTATGGGCATTTTACTCAAGGAGGCAGGTCTGAGACCTGTCTCTACAATTCAATCTAAAT
>CAZBNQ010000341.1:0-3758 GCA_964493035.1 uncultured Hyphomicrobiales bacterium
CTTAGCTCAAAATTTGCAATATTTGTTCTTTTAGTCACTACAATTAAATCATTTATTGTTTGACCTTCGTAACCAAGAATTGAAGCAGAAATAGAATAACGCCCAATTGGTATGTTTTTAATTGAAAAATAGCCTTTGCTATCGCTTATAGCACCAAATTTGCTGTTAATAATTCTTATTGTAGCGCCTGATATAGCTTGCTGTGTTTCTTTATCAATTATTTTTCCATCTATTCTACCAACTTTCAAGCTGTCTTGAGCTGATAGAGCATAATGTATCAAAAAAATCATGCTAAGCCCAATCAATATTTTTTTCATTATTTATCTCCAAAAAAATCATTAAATTAACTTTTGATACGAGTACTAAAATAGTTGGAGAAAACATGTCAGACAATACTGATAAATCAGTAATTTATAAGCAAAGGCTTATAGAATTGCAGAGTAAATATTACAATTTGCTGGAAGGTATCAAAATCAGATCTGCTGGTTTGGACTATAGCAAGTTAAATCATTACAAGCAGTTGCTCAGCTATTTGGATAGTTTCGAAAATAATGCTTATGAAATATTTGATTTGCTTAGCAAAGAGCATGTCTTTTTCAGCTCAAAATTTCTTGGCATTTTGGGTTATGATCTCGAAAATATGCATACTTATGATGCTGAAGAGCTTTTTGATAGTAAAATTCATCCAGATGACTATCTCAAAATGACGGAAATAGGAGTGTATTTTATTGAAATGATGCTCAAGGCTGGTATTGAAGATATTAGAAATTCTAAATTGTTTTTTGACTTTAGAATGTTGAATGTAAATAATGAATATATTAGAGTAATTAAGCAGCATAAAATATTAGAATTTGACGAAAAAGGCAATCCATGGCTTACAATGGGAATTATTAATGTTTCGCCCGAAAAGAACTTAGACTTGCCTGTTAAGGCAAGACTAGTAAATACTTTGACGGGAGAGACATTCTATTTCCCAGACAATATTCCTGAAAAAGCAAAGAAACATCCTTTGTCTGAGCGTGAACTTAAAGTACTTGAGTTAGTCTCAAATGGTTATTCTAGCAAAGAAATCAGCGAAAAATTATTTATAGCAACCAATACAGTAAATACTCATCGCCAAAGGATAATTGAGAAGCTGGGAGTCAGAAATACCACCGAAGCACTAAAGGTGTTGCAGGAGATGTAGACTTCTTATAAAAACAAATTTGCTTTTTCATTAAACTTAATAAAAAACCATTTATCAAGTAATTCAGATAGTGTAATTGTTGAAATATTTAATATTTTGCAAATAGAAGGAATTTTTTTAAACAATTTATTATCATTGCTGATTTCGGTTTCCTCCGTAACAATTGCAGCAGTTTCACCTGTATTACATATATTCAAGCATAATACAATTTGCTTAGTATCAGCATTCTCCAAAAATAATTTCTTTTGGATATCATACTCGGCATCTGTTAATTTTTTAGTAGTTTTAATAGTGTTGTTAGTGAATTGATTTTCAACTTGTCTGAGAAATTTTGAAGGTGATGGTGCAAGTAAGTTTTCGGTTTTAAATGGCAAATCAAATTGTTTCATAAACGATTTGTCGCTAAGAAAACTCAAGCAATTCAATATTATACCTTGAGATACATATTTTGATTCTTCTAGGACTTTGTCGATAATAATAAATTGTTGTGAAGCAAAATAATTTTTAAAGAATTCGAATAGAATATTGTCTTTATCCAAAGGGATATAGTATCTTATTAAAGCCAACAAAGCATTTGTATCGATTATATATTTCATTGTAAATATATATTTAATTTATTAGGGTTAATTTTCAGGGTTTTGCAAAAATCAAATTCACTAATTATTCCATGATACATAGCAGCTTGAATAGTAGAAACAAACAAAGGGGAATTAATTGGTTTAGGTATCGAAGCAAATCTTTTACCTTTTAGTTTTTCCAGTTCTTTTTGCACTTGTTCTTTTTCAAGCTTTAATCTATAATTGTATTCAAATTTATTTTTTATTTTTAGATAATCGCTTTGTGAAATTTTATTAGTTAAAAGCAATTTAGTAAATAATGCCATTTTGCTTAGATGAGTTTTTTGTGAAATGTTAGAAATCAATTCAAAATAATAATTATTATGAATATTTGCTTGTTTAATGCTGTCAATATCTTGAAAATAATCAGATACTAAAAAGTAATATGTAAAATCATTGCACCATCGCTCTATATTGTTTGAATATCGGAGATTTGAATAATCAATTTGCTCAATTTCTTCTTCATTTATTAGATAATGGGCTAATTCATGAATTAAAGTAAAAATTTCTCTACGAAATGAGTGTTGTTGACGTTTTAAAACAATGAAGTTGGGATATAGATAAAATCCATCTATATTTACTTTTTCCTTTTTGTTCCAAGTTTCAACAAATTCAAATACTAAAATATTGAATTCTGCAAATTTAGAAATTAATCCTTTTAAGAAGTCTTTGCTGTTGCTATGATATTCAGGATTTAGCATTTGTCTCAATTTCGAGGCTATCTGCTTGGGGTCAATATTGGTATTATAATATGGCAATATTCTCTCATTGCTAATTTCAGCTAATTTCGAGATTGAAGATAAATATAATTTAAGATCTTCAAATTGGTTGACAATTTTCTTGGTGGCAAGATTGAGTTCACTATTAAAATTTGCTTTTCTAAAAAAAATACTTTTATCAGCAGATTTTACGATTTCGTTTTGATCTAAATAAAAGTGAATACCTTTTTTAAATACCTTATCAATTCTTTTTAGAATATTAATATTTATATGTTTAGAAAATAAAGTATCTTTATCAACAATTGTTTTAAGGTTTAAATTGATTATTGAAAGTAAATCATCAGCCGAGATATTATATAAATCCAGCAAGTATTGAAGGCGAAATATATTTTGTTCGACAAACAATCTGACATCCACAATTAAATAACAATATAAATGCTTGTAATTATAGCAAGTTGTGATGCGTTTAGCATCTTTTTGCAAATATAATTAAATTATTCAAATAAAAAAATTGGGCAGTAAAATTAAATACTGCCCATTACATTAACTCTTTTTCTTTTTTTCAGCTCTGAATCTTTCTTTTTGTTCTTTACTCATCTTTTCCGTTGCATACTGGAATATTAGCCTGGGTGAAGTATCTTTGTATTCTAGTAAGAATTTTTCGACCGGTAATGGATTTAATTTCCAAGCTTCTCTCAGAAACCATCCAATGCCTTGTCTTACAGGCTTTTCGGAGTCGTGCATGATTGGGCGTAGGGATTCCATAAGCTCTTCCGGCAACTTAGTTTCTTTTACGAAATTAATATAAGATACAGGAACTGCTCGTCGTTTGTAAATGCCTTCGGAATTTAGCCAAGAAGCCAGGTATTTGTAGTCGATAATTTTCTTTTTTTGGAGTGGCTTCATAAATTCTGAACAAATGTAGTCGCAATGCGCCCAATTAGTTACGTATTTTTCTAGCCAATTGCCAACAATATCGACATGCGACAAATCAAGTAGCTTCTTATGCTCAAGCAAAAACAAAATTGCAGCAGAACCAGCTTCATATTTGCCGGTGGCAAAGAGTTTTTCGCCCAGCAAGCAATAATCTTGCAGAGTGAAATTACTGAACTTTGCTGTCCATTCTTTGATTGCTGCAAATAGAATGCCTTGCTGAAGACCATACGCATCATAGCCGCTTGTAAAGTAGCGCTTGTATTTTATAACAATCTCGGGATTTGCATTTTCTTCCATGAA
>CAZBNQ010000342.1:0-3738 GCA_964493035.1 uncultured Hyphomicrobiales bacterium
CTTTATGTATTTATTGTTCTATTGGCATTCAATTCAATTTATGCTCAAGACAATACTCAATCCACTCTCAAAGAAATGGTAATATCCGGTATTGTCTATATAAAGCCAAATCCGGATGATGAAGAAATTGGAGCAGGCTTTTTAGTAAATGCTTCGGGCTATATTTTTACAAACTATCATGTAATCAAAAATGCTGACAATGAATTGGCAATTCATATTGAATTCAGCAATGGTAAGTTTTGCGTACCCGAACGTATTCTATATAAAGACTCTATCAATGATATAGCAATAATCAAAATTCCTGCAAATTTGGCAAATGGTCGCACTATATTGCCGCTTCATAGTCTTGAAGGTATTGTCGGCGAGGATATCATATCATTTGGTCATCCTTTAGGATTTAAGTTTAACATGACCAAAGGCGTTATATCTAACATGAATATTGATAATGAACCTCAAAGATTCTTATTCGACGCACCTACAAATCCGGGTAATAGTGGCGGACCATTACTCAATAAGTTCGGCTTGGTGGTAGGTATGGTCGAAGGCAGATACGATTCGAAATCTGCAGGCATTGACGTTCAAAATCTAAATACCGGTATTAAAGTATCTTATTTAAAAAAAGCTCTTGATAAATTCAATATAAAATATGATTCTAAGGCATTACTCGAAGACAAAGAACTTATCGAACGTCAGAAAATGCTTTTGTCGCAGGATAGTCTTCGCAAAACACAAGCCAGCCAAGATTTAGCTGTTAAAGAATCTCGCAGAAAACAGGATTCCATTCAAGCACACCTCGAAAAACAGAAAAGAGAGATTGATAGTGCAAGAGTTGCCCAAGAAGCAATTGTAAAAATGCTCGAACAAGAGCGCAACGAACGCAAAAAATTTCAGGACAGCCTTAGAGAAGCCAACAAACCTAAACCATGGGTTGCAAAGCTTTCTTTCAATTATGGCTATGATCTGGGTGCTCTTCAAGACTTAGAAGACAACCAAGGATTGAAAAATGGTGGTTCTTTTTGGGATATCGACATGATGTTTGGCTATAGAACAAATATTGTCAAAAATGACGACAAAGGTACTATTGCTGCTCTTTTTGTTTCTGCAGGAATGTTGGACAAAAATGCCGCCGCGGTTCATTATTGGGCTCAGAATCTGGTTGATAAAATCAAGGATAATTCTGATAAATACTATTCTCCTAACAAAAATAGTCTCTTTTTTGAGGGCGAAGCCGGTTTAGTAATTGGCGAAGGATTAAGGCTAAGCGCAGGTTTGGGTGCTATTAGTATTAGAGACAAATTCTTTAATTATTATACTGTAACGGGAGGATTTAACTTCCCTCTTGGTCCGGTCAATTTAGATATTCTTTTCTCTTCTATGATGGGGCAGGATTTCCCTTTCCCTACTCTTAGATTTAAAGCAGGACTTGGCTATAGGATATATTTTGAATGATTATAAAAAAAATCATAAAGCCTGATTGTATTGTTGCAACAGCCGGATTATTTATTATTTTCTGGCTGTTTATGGTTGTTTCTCCTTTCAGCTTCGATTTTTTAACTCCGCTCAATAATATGTTTGCTGATTTTGATTATACTGATATTGTTTTCTCTCAACTAAAGAAAACAGAAAAGATTGATGATAGGATTATTATCGTCAATATTTCAAACCTTCCGAAATCTGAAATTGCCAAGCAAATTGATAATATTAGCAAATACAAACCTAAAGTAATTGCTTTAGATGTATATCCACTCATAATTAATCCTAACAATCCTCAAGGCGACAGCATGTTTGTAGCAGCGAGCAAGAAGGTAAAGAATTTTGTTTTAGCCTCTAAACTCGACTCTTGGAATGAAGATAAAGATTTGTGGGAAAATCATTCCAAATCTCCTTCAACTTTTTCTAATCATCTGATTAATGCTTATGTGAATTTGTTTATTGATGATTTTGAAACTGTAAGGGAATTTACTAGCAAGCAAAAAATACAAAATGGGGTTGCTATATCTTTTCCTGCTGCGGCTGCAAAGTATTACGATAAATCAGCTTTCGACTATTTAATGAAAAGAAATAAAGAGCTCGAAAAGATTAATTATGTAGGCAATACTAATGCTTTTATGGTTATTGATGCCTATCAGGCACTCGAAAATGATTCTGCTGCATTATCTAATGTTAAAGACAAAATTGTATTAATGGGTTATTTAGGCGATGATTTACTATCAAATTCTTTAATTGATAAATATTATACTCCTTTAAATCCTCGCTATGTTGGAAAAGCTGATAGAGACATGCATGGTGTTGTTATTCATGCTAATGCAATCTCAACAATTCTATCAAAAAATTATATACACGCTGCCCCAGAATGGATTAATTATATTTCTGCAGTTTTTTTATGTTATTTAAACATGCTTATTTTCAGTTATATATACAAAAACAAACAAGAATTATTTGAAGTTGCTACCATTGCAGGTTTATTAATTGAAATGTTTTTAATAATATTATTTATGTATTATTTCTACATTCAATTTAAAATGACTATAGATTTATCTCTTGGTATTGCAGCAGTTGGTCTTTCTGCTAATGCTCTAGAAATCTATTATAATATTTTTCAACCGGCAATCCGAAAAGCAGCAAAATATTTTAAAAACCTTATTTTCCCTCCAATAATTATTGAAAACGAAAAATTATTGGAATCAGAAGCAAATGAATAGGTGCAACTATGAAAATAATAATTATCTATATTATTTTGAGTTTGAATTTTATTTATTTAAATGCAGAACCCAAATTAAAAGTTCTCTCAGCAAATAATGGTGCTATTAGCAAATCGCAATCCGGTGCGACAAATAAAATAAAGTCCGGCGCTTTTATCAATTATTCTGATAAAATTATTATAAACGAAAAAGGCTATCTCGTTGTTCAATGCGATAATGGCAAACCTTTAGAGCTAAAAAAATCGGGAGAATATCTTTGCTCTGCCCTCATTGATAATTGCTCAAATATTACCTCTGCCGGATTTAAAGATTTTACTGACTGGGTGAGCTCAAATATGATGAAGCAGAAAACTGATAAAGGCACGATGATGAAAAATCTGGGGGCTGTTTCGCGCATGTCTTCCGGTTCAAAAAAAGTTAATGTCCCGATTAGAGTCAGTAAAATTTTAGATTCAAATTTTACATTAGTTTGGAATTCTCTCAAGATGAAACTGGGCTCGCCTAATGGCATGGGCAAAGATGAAAAGCAAGCATATATTGTCAAGATATTTGATAATAAAGGTACACAAATTTTGACTAAAGAAACTATAGATACTGTTTTAGATGTAAATTTGATGCGTCCTTTAATCGATACACTTAGTCTTTATTGGCAGGTCGAAGCAAAAGGATATCCACGCACTATTTCTGAAATTTCGGCTTTAGTATTTACCGGGCTAGACGAAAAAAATCAAATTAAAGAAAAAATTAAATCTATGAATAATGAATTTGAGACTTCAGATAGTCCATTTGCTAATTTTTTATTAGCAAATTATTTTGACTCAAATGGATATTTTATAGATGCATATCTTCATTTTAGAAAAGCAATAAACATGCAGGATCCACCTGAAGAATATGTGATTAGATTTAAAGATTTCATGGACAACCAAAAAGAAATGCCTTAATTAACTCACCCTCGCAATTTGCGAGGGTGAATTGTTAAATATTATCTCTCCACTATCACCGGCACACAATCATTTGTGCCATTGTGTTTGACTAT
>CAZBNQ010000343.1:0-3730 GCA_964493035.1 uncultured Hyphomicrobiales bacterium
AATAAATAAAGAATATCGAAATAAGCCGAATAGGACGAAAAAACCATTGTATTTTTTGTGATAGCAAAAATATTATGGTATTCGGCAGGATTGACTAATTTTGGTACTTGCAAAGTTAGTGAGTAAATAGCTGCTCCTGCTGTTGCAAGCAAGGAAAAAATCCCGAATGCAAAGTTAATAGTTTTGTTTTTGCCGGAAATTGCATCTAAAACTACAATCAATACAGCAAAAGCTGAGATTAAGAACACCGGCATCGCTAAAAAAACTTCTTGATTCATAATTTATTATTCACTTATTATCAATATTCTTTATTTATTTATTGGTTTAAATTCTAATTTTCCGGGCACTTCATATTGTGATTTGCCAAACTTGATAGTTTCTAATTTATTTATCAATGATTTGGTAGATGTTTCGGAAACACTCATAAATGTGCTTGGATAAACACCAATCCAAACAATGAAAATAACTAATGGAACAAGCATAACCCATTCATTTTTCTTCAAATCTTCAAGTCCATTGTTCAATGGATTTGTAACAGTGCCAAACATCACACGTTGGAACATCCAAAGCAGATAAACTGCAGCAAATATCACACCGCTTGCTCCAATTATTGTGTAAGCCCATGAATTCAAGAATGGTGATTTGAATGCACCAACAAGAGTTAATAATTCACCAACAAATCCATTAAGACCTGGCAAACCAACTGAAGCAAACATAGCTATTGCGAAAAACACTGTATATACAGGCATTACTCTTGCAAGCCCGCCAAACTCACTAATTGTTCTTGTATGTCTTCTTTCATATATAAATCCAACGCATAGGAAAAGCATTCCAGTGGACAAACCGTGGTTTATCATTTGAATAATTGCACCTTGAACACCTTCTACAGTCATTGAAAAAATACCTAAGACAACAAATCCTAAGTGGCTTACTGATGAATAAGCAACTAATTTTTTAACATCAGTTTGAATCATTGCAACCAATGCACCATATACAATACCAAATACAGCCAACCAAGAAATAATGGAAGCATAATTGAATGATGCTTGTGGGAATAAGTCCAAATTAAATCTGATTAAACCATAAGTACCCATTTTCAACAAGACCGCAGCAAGAATAACTGAGCCAGGAGTTGGAGCTTCGGTATGAGCATCCGGAAGCCAAGTATGCAATGGAAATACAGGTACTTTAATCAAAAATGAGAGCGCAAAAGCTAAAAACATCCATTTTTGAATATCAAATGGGATTAATTGCGAATAATTTCTAATAGTAAGCAAATTGGTAGTAAATCCACCTGAATTACTTACTAAGTATGTACCAACATAATGTCCGAGCCAAACAATGGCGACCAACATAAATAATGAACCAACCATAGTGAAAATGAAGAATTTAATTGCAGCATAAATTCTTTCTTTTCCACCCCATATACCAATGATAAAATACATTGGTATTAAGATAATTTCCCAGAATATATAGAATAAGAAAAGATCTAAAGACGAAAAGACTCCTGTCATAGCAAATTGAAGAAGTAAAATCATCGAATAGTATTCTTTTTCTCTTTTTTTAATGGCATCGAATGAAGATAGTATGGCGATTGGACTAATAAATGTTGTCAACATTACAAGTAAAACAGACATTCCATCTAAACCTAATCTAAATCCGGCATCAATCGAAGGAATCCAATTTGCATCCACCATAAATTGGAAATTCGGATTTGTACTATCAAAGCCGATCCATAAGCTTAAGGACACAAAAAATGTAATTAATGAGAAAGCTAATGTTGTATATTTAATGATTTTGACTGAATCTCTTTTGATGGTCAGAATCATCAAAGACCCAAGCAAAGGTACAAACAACGTCAATAATAAAGCTAACATATTGATTATTTATTTAATTTTACATATTTACTTAATGACAAATAAAATCCAAGCAAGTATTGCAACAATACCTGCCATCATGAGCATAGCATAATTTTGAACGATACCAGTTTGAATTTTTCTTAAAGATTCAGAAACTAATGCAGTAGTTTTTCCGGCACCATTCACAATTCCATCAACTACTTTAATATCTACTACTTTCCATAGTAGAGAAGTAGAGAGTGCAAGCAAGGAATCGACAACAGCTTTAAAATAAAACTCATCGAGTTTATATTTATTGAAAAGCATATTATAAATGCCTTTGTTGTTTGCAGCCAATTTATTTGGAATTTTAAATGTCTTATCAGAATAAAATTTATTTGCAAGATAGATTGCAAAAATTGCAATAGCAGTGGCTAAAGCCATCAATAGATATTCAATAAGATGAACTTCAGAGTGAGCATGTTTACCCAATATATGATTAGCATTTGCAAAAATTGGATGCAAATAGTTTTCTAATAAATTTGGATGGTCGCTAAACCAAAAGCCTAAAGCATAAGGAATGCCCAAAAATCCACCAAAAGCAGATAATACAGCTAATACCATAAGAGGCACTGTCATTGTTTTTGGAGATTCATGTGGATGAAGATGATGTTTGTCAAATCTTTCTTCTCCATGGAATGTCAAATTTACTAATCTGAACATATAGAATGCAGTCATGAATGCCGAAAGAGTCAATAATCCCCATAATATATAAGAACCGTGGCTGAAAGTGCTCCATAAAATCTCATCTTTAGAGAAGAAACCACTAAATAGCGGAACGCCGGCAATGGCTAGAGAAGCAACATAAAAAGTTTTATATGTTATTGGCATATATTTGCGAAGGTTACCCATTTTTTGAATATTTTGCTCTTCGTGCATGCCATGGATGACAGATCCGGAACCAAGGAATAATAAACCTTTGAAGAATGCATGTGTCATAACATGAAATATTGCAGCAGTAAATGCACCTACTCCAAGAGCAGCAAACATAAAGCCTAATTGGCTAACTGTTGAATAAGCTAATACTTTTTTAATATCATTCTGAACAAGCCCGATAGTAGCAGCAAAAAACGCTGTGAGTACGCCAATAACTGCGACTACTGTCATTGCTGTCGGCGATAATGAGAATAGTACAGAATTTCTAGCAACCAAGAAAATACCTGCAGTAACCATAGTTGCAGCATGAATAAGAGCCGAAACAGGGGTTGGACCTGCCATAGCATCCGGTAGCCACACTGCTAATGGAATTTGAGCTGATTTACCAGTACAGCCTAAGAACATCAAGAGTGCAATAG
Organism: uncultured Hyphomicrobiales bacterium; assembly: GCA_964493035.1. Taxonomy (GTDB): domain Bacteria; phylum Bacteroidota; class Ignavibacteria; order Kapaibacteriales; family UBA2268; genus JAUQWR01. The sequence continues at coordinate 3,194 of CAZBNQ010000343.1, forward strand.
CAGTAACTAAACCTGAATTCATAAAGAAGTTTTCATTAGCAGCCAATGAATCAGAAATAGCTTGATATTCTAAAGTATTGAAATTTATAAAAATCATAAACATAGCAATGAGGAAGCCAAAGTCGCCTATACGATTTACAATAAAAGCTTTATTGGCAGCATCGCCAGTCCAAGTGATTCTTGTGCCTTCAAATTTTCTGTCGTACCAAAAACCTATAAGGAGATAAGAGCTTAGCCCTACTCCTTCCCAACCGAGGAATGTTAATAATAGGTTGCTTGATAGAACAAGATTTAGCATCATAAAAATAAACAAATTGAGATATGCAAAGAAGCGATAAAAACTTCTGTCGCCATGCATATATCCAATCGAATAAACATGGATTAAAAATCCAACTCCGGTAATAATCAAGGAGAACAGCACAGATAGCTGATCGACTTGATAAGACACATTTACTTTGAAACTACCGGCGGCAATCCACGTAAATACATTTTGAATGTGAGGTTTTTCTAAATGCGAACCTATCACATTGATAAATA
>CAZBNQ010000344.1:0-3704 GCA_964493035.1 uncultured Hyphomicrobiales bacterium
TAAGCTTATCGATTATAAGAATAATCATAATTCCGCCAAAAAATCCACCAACAGTAAGCCAATATCCTAGGGATTCTCCATGTGCATTTACAAGAGAGGTCTTTGCTTTTGCAAAAATTTCAACTAAAGAAACATAAATCATAACACCAGCTGAAAAACCAAGTGATACAGATAAAAATGTTTTGTTAGTAGTTTTGGTAAAAAATGCAATAGCCGAGCCAATGCCAGTAGATAAGCCCGCAAATGCAGTCAGAAGAAATGCAAATAATATATTATTTTCCATATTTAATCCTTTAAAAGTATTAATTCTTCTTTGTTTGGATTATGTAGTCCTTTTTCAGAAATAAGTTTACTAATGTATTTAGCAGGAGTAACATCGAAACCGGGATTGCAGGCACTTGAAGAAGGATTAGCTACTTTTGAATTAATGATTGAGTCATTAAATAATCCGTCTAATTCCAATACTTCAAGTTCGTCACGTTCTTCAATATTTATTGAATTTAGTCCTTTATCAAGATTAAAATCAAGAGTACTGCTAGGCATAGCAACAAAAAAAGGAATATTATTATCAAAAGCAGCTAATGCTTTAAGATAAGTACCGATTTTATTACATACATCTCCATTGAGAGCAACTCTATCGCATCCTACAATAGCACAATCAACTAAACCATTTTGCATCAAATGCCCACCGGCATTATCAACTATTATTGAATGAGAAATTTTCTCATGATATAATTCAAAAGCAGTAAGTTTAGCACCTTGATTTCTCGGACGAGTTTCATCCACCCAAACATGAACATCAATACCCAAATCTCTAGCCTTATAAATAGGGGCAGTAGCAGTTCCAAAGTCAATTGTCGCGAGCCATCCGGCATTGCAATGAGTCAAAATGTTAATTTTACCATTATTCTTTTCGGCAATTTCTTTGAAAAGCGTTACTCCGTTGTCGGCAATTTTAGCTGAACATTCTAACTCAAATTGATAAATATTGCGAGCAATTTGAAGTGAGCCTTCGATAAGCTCATCAAAATTGCGAGTAGAGGAGATAAACTCTTTTTGCTTGTTTATAGCCCAAATGAGGTTTACAGCAGTTGGTCTAGCATTCTTAATAAGATTTAATGTAAATTCAATATAATTGTAATTAAGAGAATTGCGTGCTTCAAGGCATGCAAAATATGCAGCATATGCACCTGCAACTCCAATTAGAGGAGCTCCTCTGAGTGCCATAGATTTAATTGCCTCGATCATTTGAGAAGACGAGTTAATATCAATAATATCAACAAAATAAGGTAATTTTCTTTGATCGATAATACTGATAATTTCAGGAAAATATTTATTTTCCCATAATGATTTATAATGTTTTTCGTTTATCCTCATAATTAACTATTTATTAATAAAAAAACTTGTGAAACTTTTTAATTGTTAATCTGTTTCTATTATAAAACTAATTGTTTAAAAATATTTGTTTAAAAATAAAAAAAAATTTTGTAAAATAATAATTGGTTTCAAACACGTTTTTAATTTACTCATAAATAAGGGGTTTTCTATGAGAAGAAATGCTACAAGATTCTTACTAACTTGGATGGGTTTATTTGTACTAGCTTTATCATCCTTACGGGCAGGGATTGATGAAGAGCAGGTTCAGAAGGAACTACCCAAGTTATTAGGAGCGAATAATGCCGGAAAGGAATTCTGGTTTTCTATTCCACCATGTTATGAAGATGAATCCGGAGGCTATCAAAACTTCGTTAAAATCTTCGTTACTTGTCCAATTGCTACAGACGTAACTGTCGAAGTACCTGGAAAAGGCTATTTACAGAAAAAAAGAACAAAACCAAATGATGTAATTGGTTTTGACATTAACCCTGCAAATGCTCAAGCATTTGTATATAGCGGTAGAAATGATGAACCATATCCTGAAAGAGTATATCAAAAATCAGGTATTCACGTTCAAGCTAAAGATCCAATCGTAGTTTACTGCGTTGTACGTTATAAGTATACATCTGATGGTTTCTTGGCTGTACCTGTATCTTCATTAGGTAATGAATATATTGTTGCATCCTATCCAGACATGGTTGCAATGTATTCTTGGGCAAAAGCTTTCCCAAGTATCACTACAATCACTTCTCCATTTAATAATACTAGAGTTAGATTTACACTTGGTGGTAGTCCTTTAGGCAATACTGGTGGAGATATGAAGCCAGGCGAAACTAAAGAATTTTTGATGCAAGCAGGCGACGTATTAGTATTTATGTCTAAAGGTCCTGTTGGTGTCGAGCCAGATTTGTCCGGTTCGAAAATTAAATCAGATAAACCAGTGGCTGTTGTATCAGGTAACCACTGTACAAATATACCTACAAATAACAGATGGTGCGACTATACTTGCGAAATGGATATCCCTACAAGTGTATGGGGTAAATATTATCATGTTGGTCGAACTCCTAATAGAAAGTATAGCCAAATTGTACGTTTATACGGTAAAGAATCCAATACCAAAATTTATAGAGATGGTAAAGGTATTGGTGTAATTAAATCCGGTGGTGGTGTCAATGGTACCGGATTCATCGAAATGCGTATCAATGGATTTGGCGGTGCTCCTCGTAGTGCTGTGTTCCATGCTGATAAACCAATGGGCGTGACTTTCTATAATCCGGGTACTGAAGAAGATGTTGTAACTGCTTCTTCCGATCCATTTATGATGGTTATTGCTCCAATCGAACAATATCAAAAGGAAATTACATTCTGTACTCCTGCTGTTCAAGGTGGCGAACGTTTCAGCGTCAACTTTGTAGGTTGTGTGTATGAAGCTAATCCTGATGGTAGTGTGCCTGATGATATCGAATTTGGTCAATTTATTTCAAATGAATTAAATTGGAAAAAATTATCTGTTATGACCGGCGATATCGATGATTTGTTCTCGTATGACGTTAATGGTAAAAAATATGGCTATAAAGTTATTAAATTACCTAATGATGGCGTTTATAAAATGAGAGCTACAAAGCCATTTGCTTGTTATTCATTTGGTTTTAATGATTATGACTCTTATGGCTATCCTACTAGTACTGCTTTGATTGATTTGGAAACTCCTGATACAGTAGCTCCAAAACCTACTTACACTTATGATTGTGAAGGTACTGTGGTTGGTGATGTTGTTGATCTTCCAAATATTGACTCTATCAGATCTAACTTATCTGATATCTTTTTGATTTCTGATCAAAGCTATAATTATGAATTTGATTACGATCCAATCGTTCCTGGTATTACTGTTTCTACAAAATGGAATTTAAAAGTAGCTGATCTTACTAAAGATGCTAAAGCTACAATTTTATTTGCTGATAGAGCTGGTAATGATACTACTATTGTGATCGAATATAAAGCTACTAATATCTCAATTGTAGATAACAAAACATTCTTCGGTGATCATAAATTAGGTATTGGTTCATCTAAGAAGATTTTAGTTAAAAATGATTCTAAAACCGGTAGTATCTGGATTGGTAGAATTGAATTAGCACGTAAAAATCAGGGATTCACTCTTTCACTTGATGGTGGAGTGAAACTTCCATATCAATTAGCTCCAGGTGCATTCATTTCTTGTACTGTTACTTTTGATGCAGCCAAGACTGGATACTTTACAGATTCAATCTATGTAGGCGATTATCAAACACAAGGTTCCAAAAAAGAATGTTTCGTCTTTGGTGGAAGAA
>CAZBNQ010000345.1:0-3704 GCA_964493035.1 uncultured Hyphomicrobiales bacterium
ATGTTTTTCATGATGCCAATTTTTGGTATCAATCAAGGCTTGCAACCAATCATTGGCTACAACCACGGTGCTAAACACTTCCATAGAGTAAGATCTATACTTTTTAGAGGTATGACTATTGCTACTATTATCTGCACTGTATTGTTTATTCTTACTATTTTCATGGCAGATCAAATTGTATGGCTGTTTGCTAAAGATGATGTAGAATTATTATCTATGGGCTCTCATGCTATGAGAATTTTCAATTTGATGTTTCCTCTAGTTGGGTTTCAAGTTATTCTCAGTGCTTATTTTCAAGCTACAGGCAATGCCTCAAAAGCTATTATTATGACTCTTACTCGTCAAATTATATTTATTATTCCTGCTATCTATATTCTCTCCCACTTGTTCGGATTGGATGGACTTTGGCTCACTAGCCCAGTGTGCGACTCTATGTCTGCTGTCCTTGCTTTTGTATTTCTTTTGATCGAACTTTCTAAACTTAATAAAAAGATAAAAGAGAATCCAAATTTAGCTATATAATTATTTTTGTGGATTTAATATTATGGATTTAATATTTTAACTTATAATATTAAATCCATTTTATTTTCGTAATTTTGTCTAATTGATTTGGCAATATTTTTTGTAAATATATATGGCTTTGCAAGGCGGACTTGGCGACTCTCCGGATTTTGCATCTTCCGGCAGAAGACGCACTTTTAAAATATTAATCAGCTTGATTTGTACTGTTTTTATACTTCGATTGGCTCAATTGCAAATAATTGAAGGTAGTGAATACAGAAATGTGAGCCATGCACAAGCTATTAAAAAAGTGAGGATTGAACCTTTTAGAGGCCAAATGTACGATCGAAATGGTATTATGATCGTTCATAACGAAGCATCTTTTTCTGTTAATATCACTCCTTATGAATTCAAGCCTTATGCAATGCCTTTGCTTAGCTCTCTGCTGCAAATGGACTCTTCCGAAATTCATCGTATTCTTGATAAATATAAAAATTATTCTCCGTTTATTCCTATAAAAGTATTTAGAGATGCAGATTTCAAAACTGTATCATTAGTATCTGAATATTATGATTACTTGCCTGGTGTCGAAATCAATGTCGATTCTAAACGACTTTATGAATTTGATTGCAACATGGCTCATCTTCTTGGTTATACTCGTGAAATTACAAGCGAGCAATTAGCCAAAAAACCATATTACAATCCCGGCGACGTAATAGGGCAAAGCGGACTCGAAGGTTATTATGAAACTTTCTTGCGTGGCAAAGAAGGTATTCAATTTGTGGCTGTTAATAAATCCGGTAAAAAAGTAGCAAGTTTCGATAATGGTACTAAAGATATTCCGGCTAATAATGGATTCGATCTTTATCTCTCTATCGATATAAAATTGCAGGAAATGGCTGAAAAAGCTTTAGAAGGTAAGCGTGGCGCTGTTGTGGCTATCGATCCAAGCACCGGCGAAATTATCATTTGTGCAAGCAAACCTGACTATGATCCACGTTCCTTTAGTGGCAAAGTACCAGCCGAACTTTATAATAAACTCAGTAGCGACGAAGCAAGTCCACTTCTTCATCGAGCAATTATGTCGCAATATCCTCCAGGCTCCACTTGGAAAATGCTTGTTGCAATTGCTGCTCTCAATGAAGGTCTAATCGATGAGAATACTACAATAAATTGTCCCGGCGGCTTCCAATTTGGCAATAAATTTCATAAGTGCCACGGAGCACACGGTTCTGTCAATGTTCGTTCGGCTATTAAAGGATCTTGTAATACTTTCTTTTATCAGCTTGGTCTGAAAATTGGTATGGCAAACCTCGAAAAATACGGTCAAATGTTCAATTTTGGTATGAAAACCGGCATTGATCTTCCAGGTGAAAAAATTGGTAGACTTCCTACCTTGAAGTGGCTCGAACGTATTTATGGTAAAGACATTGCCGTTAAAGGTCGTTTGGTTAATTATGGCATTGGTCAAGGCGAAATCTTAGTTACTCCTTTGCAAATGGCAGCTTATACTGCTGCTTTGGCAAATAATGGTACTTATTACCAACCTCATATTGTCAAAGCTATTAAAAATAATTATACTAACAAAACAGAGCCAACAAGCTATTCTTATAGAAAAATTCAAATTAATCCACATATATTTAAAGTAATACAAGATGGTATGTACGACGTAGTAAATGCTGCGGGCGGTACTGCTTCAGTAGTCAAGGTTGATGGAGTCTCAGTTTGTGGCAAAACTGGAACAGCAGAAAACCCTCATGGCAATGATCACGCTTGGTTCATTTGCTTTGCTCCAAGAGAAAACCCCAAAATAGCTATGTGTGTGTTCGTTGAAAATGCCGGTTATGGCGGTGCTGTTGCTGCTCCTATTGCGAGAGATCTGCTAAACGCATTTTTCCATCCCGAAACTATTGATCTTAAAACTTATCAGGGTACTTCAGCTCCTTTCGACTCAAGCAAAAAGGCACCAAATACTGAGTATATTCCTGATTAATATGTAACTTATATATTTTTAACTTGTTATTATTTATTTATCCTATTCATTTCAAATTGGGGTGTGTATGTTAAAGTTTCTTTCTTACACTATTATTGCATTCATCCTTTTCATTTATCCAAGCTTTGCTCAAGAAATAAACTCTCCCGAAAGCATTTGCTACGATAAAAAAAGAAATTATTATTATGTCTCTAATGTCGGCTCTCAAGGCTTGTCTGATGGTACTATAATGATTTATAACAAGGATGGCAGCTTCTCTAAATTGCTCGATATTACCCTTACTGATCCTAAAGGTTTGACTCTTGTTGGTGATACACTCATAGTTACAGATATCAACCGTGTTTTATTTATTGACGTAAATAAAAAAACTCTTAAAGGACAAACTAATATTGCTGATGCCTTTATTTTTCTCAATGATGTAGTTGCTGATGGTAAGGGCTTTTGCTATGTTAGTGATATGCAGGGCAATAGAATTTTCAAAATTAATATTTCAAAACCAAGCACCTACGAATCTCTTGTTTTCTCTGGCTCTATTAAAACTCCTAACGGTCTTTGGTACGATGAAAAATCAAATTCGCTTATTATTGTTTCTTATACAGAAAATGCCACAATTAAGCAATTAGACTTGACACATATGTCTTCAACAACTCTCTGCACTACCCAATATCACTATTTTGATGGTATTACTTCAGATGGTAAAGGTACTTATTATATTTCTGCTTGGCAAGACGTAACAGGCAAACCCAAAGCCGGTAAGATTTTCAAGTATACTGATCTTAGCAAACCTGATGGGATGCTCTTTGCTGCAGATTTCGATGGTCCCGCAGATATTTTTTATGATACAACTAATGCTTTAGTTTGTGTCCCTGTTATGTCCAATCATACTATCGAATTTATTTCGCTTATTGAGAAACTCCCTGCCCCAAAGTTGACTTTCCCCATGAATAATGCTGTTGATATGGGGACAATTCTTACTTTCACTTGGTCTAAAGTCGAAGATGCTCTTAATTATACCTTCCAAATTTCAAAATCTAATGATTTCAAGGAACTTTTTTATACAAAAGATTTAAATGAAAATAGCCTGGAAATTAAAAATTTAGATAAAAGTACTACTTACTATTGGAGAGTTAAAGCTAATGCTTTAGATAAACAAGGCGAGTGGTCTACAGTAAATAAATTTACTTGCTCAGCACTTTCATACGAACCACCT
>CAZBNQ010000346.1:0-3698 GCA_964493035.1 uncultured Hyphomicrobiales bacterium
CAGATTATTTATCAAAAATTTATAATCATCATTATCATTCAACCACTCGTCATTTTCAGTCATTGTGATATATTGAGCAATTGCACCAATATATTGTTTTGCAAAAAGTCCGGTAATAATATTTGAGACTGAATCTATGTTAATATTATAATATTCATTAATATATTTGTAGGGCAAATTATTATTGAACTCTACAATTTGTATTGGCTTATAATTATAATCATCGATTATAGCATTTAGAAATTCAATTGGAATTTTATAAGTAATTCTTTCAGCAAATTGTTTATAAGTTTCGACAAAGCCAACAGCTTTGCTAGGATTTGCGAAAAATTCGTTAATCATTTTAAGTCGAAGTTTATCTTCTTCGACAATATCATTAGGCATCCAAAAGTCATCAAATGAAAGATTGTTTACTTTTAATATTGAATCGATCGTACGAATATTATTATTCGTAATTGATTGTGCTTTTAAAGATGTCGCTACAATTAACAAACCAACAAAGAGCAATATTTTTCTTAACATCAATTTAAAATCCCAAGTTTATGGATTTTTACAATACACCAAAAAGCAAAATTAACCTATTTAATTGAAATTGTAAAGTATTTCTAAAATAATATTTTTCAACATTCATATAATAAATAAAAAAGTGATGGCATATTAATCTTGCCATCACATGTAAATAAAATATTTATAATTCAAATTAGTTTGAACTAACTGGATTTGATATAAAAGGAGGTTTCTTGAAATCTGTTTCAATAATCTTAACTTCAGCATCTTCGAGTAGCAAATCAGGAACAATTACAGATGCAGAAACATAAGGAGTTCCACCAGTCATAAAATAAGAAACCACAGAAGGAGCCAACAAATTATATGCATAATTATTTTTTCCGGTATTGATAATATCTTTAAATGACTGTGCATTCAAACCGGCTAATTCAACTCCTCTCACCAATTCTTCTTTACCATTTGGATATAATTTATATACTTCTACAGGCATCATTTTTCCATCACCTCTTGGAAATTCAACTACTCCATAAGTAGCTCTATACAATGATGTGTACATAATATTCTGGTTTACAATTTTCTTTACAATAATGCCATAAGGAAGTTCGCGATCTTTTACCAATTTCAATAATTTATCTTTCAATTGCTTTTCGCTTAATTGGAATTTTTTATCGACGTTTATCACTAAGTTAGAAAACATAGCACCCCCGCCTCTTTTATGCCCGTTTGATTCTCTTACTCTGCGAGTAGGAATTCTTTCGGATAAAAGTGCCTTGAGATAGCCATTTTTTACTAATTCAATATCCTTTGGCAATTCACCATTATCATCAATTTTGTAATATCCTGTTAGTTCTGTAGATTGATATTCTTTAGTGTTTGGAATAGCTTTAACTGACATAAAATCAGGCATTACTCTGCCACCAATTTTATTTTGAAAAGCCAAACTCTTTTCATTATCTATAAATCCACCTTCGGAAATCGCTTTTCTTTGAGTTACTAAATTGGGTGCAAAAGATTGAACAAAAAATTCTGCAGCTGCATCATTTGTAAATAATACCGGTCCTGAATAGGTTTCTTCAAGTGGTTTTGCAGAAATACCCATTTTTATTGTTTCAGCCAGTTTGACTACTTCCTTGATCAAGGAATCTTTATTGGGTATATTATCAGGAATTAAAGCATACTTTGAAGTATAATTGACTATTGGCATTCCATCATCTACTTGAGTAGCAGCAATAACTTCTACACCAGCAAAAGAACTGGTTTTAATATATTCCATTCCTTCACTATTGACATAATAGATTACATCAGGTTGGTATTCAAAATTGACTGATGAAACATGAATTTCAGGATATTTTTTAAATATACCTGATAGTTCTCTGCATAATTCTTTATATTTAGTAAAATCGAAATCAGGAAATTTGGCTGTATCGATTCTTTTTTCAGGTGCTAAAGCCATAAAATCCCATGTTGTATCTTTTCTGATCCTATTCTTTAATGCAGCTTCTTTTTTTGAAAAAAGTTCTGCCGATTGTTTATAAGCTGCATCAGTAGCTAACCACAATTCTCTTCTTAGAGTAGGAATATCTAACTCGAATGGAATAGTACGATTTTTATATTGTTCTTCATCGTCTCCACTTCCAAAGAAGCTAAGCCCAACATCAAAGAAATTAGTATTGTCAAATTTGTAGTCACCTACTCTTACACCAACAGTAAGCTTAGCATTACGAAAATTTCGAGAATCAATCAAATTTCCAAGTTTAGCCGAAGCATCATAAACATTTGATACAATAATTTTATATTCAATAAAGTAAGGTTTTTGCAAATTATCTAATTTCAATTCGTTCATAGATCTTTTGATTTCTTGCTTCATTGCTTCAATAATCTTGTCGTCAGCGTTTAATTTGCTTGCAAAGAGCAACAAAGTGAACATAAGAATATATTTAATTTTAGTTTTCATGGTTTTCCTGTTTTATTTGGATAAAAACTTTTGATAATGCAGTAAATAATTCATTAGGATTTTGAGTACCTATTAGAATTTTTTTTCCATTTGAAAGAATAAATTGAATACCCATATTTCCGGATACATTATAAGCCATACCATTAGAGCTATATCTAATTCCCCATCCCCCGTATTCTCGCATTGGCATATATTTTCTTATATATGCATTTTCAACTTGATTAATCTGAATACTTCGATATTTGATATTGAATGGGAAAAGTCTATAATGCAATCCACTATTATCTATAATTGTTTCCAATTTGCAAAACCAAATAAGAAGCAATATTGGTACTGAAACAAGCATTGCAGTATATATAGAATACAACCAAGTTTGGGCATTCATATTATCATTGGAAATATTATAATTTTCAATTACCATTTCATAGTAGCCATATACAAAATATCCAATTAGAATCAATACAGACATGCCTACCGAAATTAGTAGTATAGGCTGACGAAACTTTTGAACTTCCTTATATATGATATTATCCATTATGGTGCTTTCAAAATTGGTGGTTTTGCTTGAGATTTTTGTTTTTTCTGTACTTCGATTGTCGAAACCAATAAAGATGGCGAACATGCTGAAACAGGTACTCCACCTGATTCGGCACCGCATACACCATTAAAAATACCTATATCATCGGCACCAGCAACAATATTTGCAAATGTAGTCAATGGAGTTCCAATCAAATCGACTCCTCTTACTAACTCATCAGGTCTGCCATCTACATATATTTTATATACGACTAATGGTGTTACGTTGAATGCATTTGGAATGGTTCTCGAGGTAAATGTAAACCCACCGGATACAGTTTCAAAATACAAACCATATTCCTTATTTTGTTTTTTCGCTTCGCTTATCAAAAGATTTCTTAAACTATCTTTGCTAACAGTTTGCTTTACGTTTACAATTAAATTGGATTGACGCGAAACGCATGAGTAACCCGCTTGTTTTCTGCCATGTCCATTTGAATTAGAAAAGTTTTCGATTGGATTGCGAGACATCAAAAAGTTTTTGAAAATACCATTTTCAACTGTAACAACTTTCTGAGCCTTCACACCTTCATCATCAAATTGATAAAATCCGGAAATCTCTTCGTTATTTAATGTTTTTATAGTTGGGTCGAAAACTACATCTATAAAATCAGGCAATATTTTTTTGCCGACTGATTGTTTAAATGTTTGGCTCGAATTA
>CAZBNQ010000347.1:0-3688 GCA_964493035.1 uncultured Hyphomicrobiales bacterium
TTTCAGAATCGGATTTTACTACTTTGTTTATCAAGTTTTTGAATTCAAGATAATCTTCAGGACTTACTTTGTCTTGATTTACTTCAAAAAATCTTTTTACATTTAATAAATTTCCTTCGATAGTATATACTATTGAATAATTGAAGAACTTATTATTGATATTTACATCTTCTGGTTTTGAAGATAATTGCATATTCTGCGGAATTTGAACATTCAATTCATTTAAAAATTCTGCATCATAGAACCATTTATTCAAATCAATCGGATATTCCCTAGTATCTAACGAAACAAAATCAATATTTTCTATCTTGTCAGAAATCGGCAATGTCAATACATTTAAATTAGCTATACTGCTAAAAGGATTTTGAACATTGTAAGAATGATAATATTCAATTGAATCAATTAATTGAGTTAATCCATTAGAAAATGTAAAATCAATCAATTTCAAATTTGGATAATCGCTATTTATCGTTGTTTGCATTTCTTTTTTTCTATTTTCTTCAGAAAGGTCTTTATAAGCAGCTCTCATCGACACCGCTTTATCACCATATTTTTTAGAATTAACCTTTACTTCCATAATATTATCTTTAAATGAAACATCAATTTGGCGTTTCACAGCTGATTTTGTAGGTGAATAATTAGTATTCAACTCAATCAAATTTGCACCTTCGGGCAAAATTTCGAGCGCCATTGCCTTATCCAAATTATAAGTTATTTGGCCAAATGGCACATTATCTGAAGTTAATTCAACAAAATATTTCTTCCCATCGATTTTAGTAGAAGCAATACAATGATTAAAACTTATTGAAGGAAGCAGCAAATGATTTCGACCATCATCATTTGTAGCTACCAAAACCCAATTGGCTTCTATGCCTGCTTCTCTGCATAGTGCTACAAACAAAGTGCTTACGTCCTTACAATCGCCTATTCTGGTTGTGATCACATCCGAAGCTCTTTGAGGAATAATCCCTGACTGGCGGAATGGTACATAGCTGTATCTGATGTTTTTCACAATATAATCATGTATCGCTTTAGCAGCATCCAACTTGCTTTGTGGCAATCCTTTTGGGAAAATCTCATTAAAAGCTTCTTTCACTTCATTCTTAATCTTTGCTTTAGAGTTGGCAATATCATAATACCATTTAGAAATCACATTCCAGTCTGGTATTGAAGATATATTCATCACATCAAACAAATCGAAATAATATGGCATCAAAGATTCGGTTTTCATCTTTTTTCTCTCAGAAAATTCCCACGAATAAAGCTTCATATTGTCTATTTGCTTTATATTTGGTGCATAATCTTTATTAGACCATTTGAAATCTAACTTGTCGGTTGGGTCCATCAATAACAAAGAATACTTTTGAGACAATATATCTAACCCACCATTAAAGGATTCAACAGTAGAAAAATAATTAGATAGATTACCAAATTTAAAGCTATGAGTTTTGTAGACAATCAATATAGCATCACCGACTTCAAGCTTAGGAAAAACAACGGTTGCGTCGTCAATCTCGCCTTTTATTCTATTACCATTTTTCTTTAATACTTCAGCTTTTTCGATTTCTACACTCTGATAAGCAGATGCACCTACGCCATATTCTTTAAATCTATCTATTCCGTTATTCGAAAGAATTTTAATCAGCATATAAGTTTTTTCGACATAAGCCCCACCCTTATATACCACAACTTGCTTATCGTCGGCTAAAAGAACAGCTTCGTCCGATTTTTCAAATGTCTTTGATTTGCTATCGTCAAAAATCTTATATAAATAAGGCTCAGTAAAATTCTTGAAAGCATCTTCTTTGTTTTCTAATTTTCTTAATTTTTCTCTTACTACATAGTGGAAAGGATTATATTTTAAACAAAGCAGATATTGTTCTTTAGCTTTGCTAATTTCATTTAATTCTTTATAACAATTGCCTAACTCATGATAGTAACCGGAATAATCAGGAACTAAAGCCACACATTTTTCGAAATAAGGTATAGCCTCTTCATATCTCTTGTAATCAAAGAGATTGGCGCCATTGTTGAAATGTGGATAAATACTTTCCGGATAGGCAGATTCGATATCTTCCAAAATAGTAACACTTGCAGAATTTTTACCAATTTTCTTAAAGTGTGCAGCTAAATCGATAAGATTGCCCAAAGAATAATCGTCATCTAATCTCTTTTCTAATATTCCGGTAGCTTTATCATAAATATTTTGACTCATATAGAAATTATAAAAAAGCATTCCAATGAATAGGTTATTTGGATATAGCCTAAATGAATCAAAAATCAAATTGCTAAACTTTTCTCTTTGATCTTGCATTCCAGCTAATTGAATTTGCATAGTTGCGAGTGCTTCTAAATCAAAATATGATTCTTTAAGTTTGCTCATCAATTCTTCAGCAACATCGTATTGCTTATTATTCAGAGCTTCATTAAATTTATCAATAATAGCAGATGAGCAATATGGATCGTCTTTAATCATTTTTTGAATTGTTTCGCTCACCATTGTTCTATTTTTATCACGTCCATATAATTCGATCAGCAAACTACTTACCAAAATACTTTTTGGATAATTTTTCTGCAAATCTTGAATAATTTTTCTGCTTTCAGATTTCATTTCCAAGAAATTAAGAATATTTGCAGCAATAAATTTATCAATAAAGGTAGAATTCATTGCTTCAGCTTTTTTGATTAATCCTTCAAAGAAGTCATTTGCAAAACTTTCAAATTTAAAAGCAACTTCTTTGTTGTATGGTTTGGGTTGCGGAGATATTTCGACAAAAGATACAACTGCACCCTTGTTGTCAATAAATCTCAAACCAAAATTTGCATTTGTAATTTCCGAACATCCAATTTGGATTAATACTCTATTCCAGCCTTTGCGCAGAATAACTTTAGCAACATAAGAATCTACACCATTATTTTTTTCATCAGATTCTTGCAATGCTAATTGATCGTTTACCCAAATTTTGAGAGAACCGGACACTCCAATTCTTAGTTGGCATTCAGTATCATTCAAAACATTTAGAAAAGTTTGAGCATACATTATAGAATTATTAACAATAAAGTTATTTTCAAAATTCACCCATGTTGAATTTTCGGATGTTATCGGATTAAACCACTTTATCTCAGCGTTATTTTTATTAACAAACTGATAATTGTTTTCAGGATGATTTAACGCACCAAAATCTTTATCAAATCCACTCTCAGAAATATTTTCGAAAGAGCCCAAAAACTGCCATTTAGTAATCCCGCCCAATTCTTTAGTAATATCTCGCGCTTTGGATGGTTTATTCATTCTTCTGTATTTAATAGATAAATAATCGAGTACGTAGGCTCTGGTAGTAGGATTAAGATTAGTTTTTTCGTAGTAGTTTTTCATTACTTCAAAGCTATTTTCGTTTGTATAGTCCCTCCATCCGGCATAAATAAGAGACATTGTACTTAAGAAGTAGTGGTCAGTATATGCTTCTGACTCTGACAACTTGAGAAGTGTTTTTTCAAATTCCTTCTTATATCCAAAATAATCTGCCAAGATCAACTTCAAATAAAGAAATTTAACATCTTCAGGATTTTCAACAAGCGCACGGTTTGTTATAAATAGTGCTTCGCGCATGTCATTTTGCGTTAATTTTTCGACTGCATTGTCGTAATTGCTTTGAGCAAAAGTTGGCAAACTTACATATAATAACAT
>CAZBNQ010000348.1:0-3646 GCA_964493035.1 uncultured Hyphomicrobiales bacterium
CATTATCGGCAGATATTTGCCGGATAATCAAGACGATACTTTTCGAAATTCTATGCTTCTTGCTACTCTTTTTGCTATTCATCCACTACATTCCAAAGATTGCAACTTAGGTGCTGCTTTGCGAAAAGTAAGGCTATCATTGCAACTGGGGCAAGAATCTCTGGATAGTAGATTTGCTCTTATGCTTAATTCAGACCAAGAAGACCTGCCTCATCATCTTTTGCAAAATCTTAGATTTATTGCCAATAAAGATATTGGTATCGATTATGATATTTTGTTTAAAGATTTGAAATTTTGGAACCATCCAGACAAATTTGTCCAACTTTCTTGGGCTAAAGAATATTGGGGCAAATTCGAAAAAAATGAAGAAAAAATAGAAACTATTGAAAATTAATTTTATCATCAATTATAAGGAATTTTAAAATGTTGTTAGAATTGCACATTATACAAAATTTTGCTCCTGCAAATTTAAACAGAGACGATAGTGGAATGCCAAAAGATTGCGAATTTGGCGGTTATAGAAGAGCTAGAATCTCTTCGCAATGCATTAAAAGTAATATCAGAAAATCTTCGGCTTTTGCTAATAGAGTCGATGCTGGTATTCGTACTCGCAGAACAGTTGCTTTTGCGACTGACTTGCTTGTTCTTGATTATTCTAAATCAAAAGAAGTAGCTGAAATTATCGCTAAAGCTATTGCTAAAGCTGTAACTAACAAAATCGACGAAAAAGATAATAAAACTCAATACTTATATTACACAGACAAAGCTGAACTTAAAGGTATTATAGATGAAATTCTCAAAATGTCGGACGATATTCAAGAAAGTATTGATACTATTTTAAGTAATGAAGCTAAATCTAAAGCTTTAAAGGATGCAGAAGCCAAAATAAGCGCGTCTGCAGACAAAGCATTAAACGAATATTTAAAAATTAATGCTTACAAAATCAATTCAATCGATATTGCATTATTTGGTAGAATGCTTGCAGACCAGCCTAGTATGAAAATTGATGCTGCTTGCCAAGTGGCTCATGCTATTTCTACAAATAAAGTATCTATGGATTTCGATTATTTTACTGCAATTGATGATTTAAATCCTGAAGAAGAAACAGGTGCCGGCATGATTGGCAATATCGGATTCAACTCTTCTTGTTTCTACAAATATTCTTCACTTGATATTAGCAAACTTATGTCTAATATCAACAACAAAAAAGAACAAGCTATATTAGGCATTTTAGGATTTGTGGAGGGGTCTATCGAAGCTATTCCAAGCGGCAAACAAAATTCTTTCGCTGCAAACAACCTGCCTGCTTATGTGTTACTCACAATTGCTGATTGCAAAACACCTATTTCTCTGGCTAATGCCTTCGAAAAACCAGTAATGGCTAATAATAAATTATCCTTAAGCGAAAAATCTACTCAATCCCTTTTGAATTACTTCGAACAAATGAAATCACTTTATAATCTAAATTTCCAATCTGAATTGGAATTTGGTATTAAAGTCGATACAGAAGGCAATACTTTGCCGATAAATAATTACAAGTTGTTTATTCAGAGCTTAGATAATTATCTCAATAGCAATTTATAGGAGTTCAAAATGCCTACTTTATTAATGAGGCTCGAAGCTCCTATGCAGTCCTATGGTGTCTTTGGCAGATTTGGCGAAAAAGACACAGGAAAAGAACCAAGCAAAAGCGCTGTTGTTGGTATTGTCTGTGCGGCTCTTGGCATCGAGCGAAATGCTGATTTGTCGCTGATTAGTGCTTGCAAATTAGGAATAAGAGTCGATAGAGAAGGAATCGTCAGAAATGATTATCATGTCGCTGGAAAAGAAGGGTATTATAGGGCTGCTGGCAATGTTGAAACAAAAACTGCAATACCTACAAATCGACTTTTCCTTGCTGATGCATCATTTCTTGTTGGTCTGGAGTCTGATGATATTGATCTGCTCAATAATATTCAATCAGCCTTAAAACATCCTAAATGGCAGATATTCTTAGGCAAAAAGTCTTTTGTACCTTCTTTGCCTGTTTGGATTGAAAATGGAGTTTTGGATTCTAATCTTTGGGATTCTCTCATAAATTTCCCATTCGATCGCAAATACTCAAGAACTAAAATTACTAACAATAAGACTAAGCTAAGATTTGTTATTGATGCTGATTCTGTCAATACCGAGGATTCTGTTATGATTTCCACAGTAATGGATATTCCTCTCAATTTCGAACGTCGCTTATTTGCTGAAAGAAAAACTGCTACCTTTTTGATTGATGTCAATTTGGAGGATAAATAATGTTTATTTCAAAATTAACTCTCAATCTGCTCAATAGGCAAGTGCGTTCAGAAATCAATTCTCCATATCAAATGCATAGAACCTTGCTAAAGGCTTTTACTTCCAACGACAAGATTGTGACAAGCCGTTTGCTTTTCAGAATTGAAAACATTACAAAAAATTCCATTTCAAATGGAATTGATGTGATAGTTCAAAATCTTGACCAAAAGCCTGATTGGAGCAAATTGACAGTATCAGATGATTACCTAATAAATGAGCCATTAACTAAAGAATTTGATTTTTCAAACATTCAATTAGGACTCTACAAATTCAGACTAAGAGCCAATCCATGTGTGAAACGCAATGGAAAGCGAATCGGAATTTACACGGAAGAATCACAAACCGACTGGTTGAAACGCAAATGCGTAGATAATGGATTTAAACTTATTTATTCGCACGGTTCAGATTTTAGCATTGGCAGCAAATCCAAGACCGAAAATATGAACAAAGAAAGCGAAAGTAATAAATCTGATATATACCATCTTGGTGTCGATTTCGAAGGAGTATTAGCGATAATTGACAAAGAAAAAGCAATTTCTGCCTTGGAAAAAGGCATTGGTTCTGCAAAAGCATTTGGATTCGGATTGATGACAATAGCAAAAGCAGATTATTAAGACAATTAAACGTTCTTTGACAATTTGACTAAAAAATCACGGTGGTTTCGAGTGCCTCAACCACCGAATTTCACACATACTTCATATTAAACCGTAGAGACAGGTCTCAGACCTGTCTCTATATATTTATTCCCCACAGGCGTGGGGATGAACCATTACTTCGACAAGCTCCCCTTCGACAAGCTCAGTAACCGCACTTCGACAAGCTCAGTAACCGCCCTTCGACAAGCTCAGGGACCGCCCTTCGACAGGCTCAGGGACCGCACTTCGACAAGATTTGGGTCGGGCACTTCGACAAGCTCAGTGTCCGGTTGGAGACAAGTTTAGTAGCCGCGTATTAGTTACTGTCTTTCCTTAGGCGTGCGGATGAACCATTACTTCGACAGGCTCAGTAACCGCATATATGTTCGACTTTTCGCTACAGGCGTGGGGATGAACCATTTATTTCGAACTTGACGGCGTGGAAATGAAAGTATTCCCCACAGGCGTGGGGATGAACCAGTCTATAATATTCTGATTCAGTCATTATTTTAGTATTCCCCACAGGCGTGGGGATGAACCAATATGCTCGCAAAACTTCAAAGACAATATAAGTATTCCCCACAGGCGTGGGGATGAACCAATATGCTCGCAAAACTTCAAAGACAATATAAGTATTCCCCACAGGCGTGGGGATGAACCAATATGCTCGCAAAACTTCAAAGACA
>CAZBNQ010000349.1:0-3639 GCA_964493035.1 uncultured Hyphomicrobiales bacterium
GCACAAAGTTACACGAAGTTATTTCACAAAGTTACACGAAGTAAAGCAGTAAGAATTTATATCATACTTACAGGATATTGAGATAAAGTCACTTTAAAAAGAAGTAAAGCAGTGAGATAAAATTTTCAAAACGAATAAGATGTTCGATTTAAAAATTATCTTTAAATTTGGATGAAAATAAAAGTAATTAAAATATTATTTGCATGTTAAATATAAAAATAATATTTTTGTATCGAACAAAAAACGGTATTGGTCGAAAATGAAGAAGCAAAAGCAGA
Source organism: uncultured Hyphomicrobiales bacterium (assembly GCA_964493035.1). Classification (GTDB taxonomy): domain Bacteria; phylum Bacteroidota; class Ignavibacteria; order Kapaibacteriales; family UBA2268; genus JAUQWR01. The sequence goes on from CAZBNQ010000349.1 coordinate 279, forward strand.
CAGAAGAAGAAGTTCGTGCAGAGATAATAAACACAGCTCAGGCTTTGTTTAAAAGATACGGATTTGCTAAAACAACAATGGAAGATATTGCCAAAAGCATCAAAAAGGGCAAAAGCACATTGTATTATTACTATTCATGCAAAGATGATATCATTAATGACGTAATCGTTAAAGAAACAGACGAGATTTATCGTACTGTTGCAGCTTCAATCGTGCATAATAAAACAGCTTCAGACAAATTAAGAACTTTTTTTGATGTTATCCTTAAAGAAATAAAAACAAAAGCTAATCTTTATGGAACTATTAAAAACGAAATAATCGAAAATCATACTCGTACGGAAGCAGCTACTAAATTTGAAAAGCTACTTAGAACTTTATTGGCTGAAATATTAGATCAAGGTGTTGATAATAAGGAGTTTACATATATAAATCATGATGATGTAGAAAAAGTAGCCGCTACTATTATGATGTCTTTAGGCGGATTCATGCTCAATATTAATAAATTAGACAGTGATTCTATGCTTTATGCATCCTCAGAATTAATGGCTAATATTCTTATTAAAGGCTTGAAATAGAGCAATTCTAAGAAAAAGAATTTTTTTTTGCTATAAAATCGACTAAAATACGATAATCGTACTATAATGTGAGATCAATATTTTTTTTAAACAAAAATCGACTAAAAAACAAAAATCGTTTTATAAACTATGGAGATGATAATGAATACTAAAAGTGTGAAATCTATATTAGCCTTGTTTATGGCAATTGGATTGATCTCATCATGTTCCAATAAGCAAAATGATAATGATGCAATCGTAAACAAACCGTTTGCTGTACGTGTTGCTAATGTTATCCCAAATAATGGAAAATCAGCTAATTATTATATCGGTATTGTGGAAGCTGATAAGACAATACCATTGAGCTTTCCTATGCCGGGTACTGTTCAAAAAGTTAATGTTGCGGAAGGACAAAATATTGCAGCAGGTACAGTTTTAGCTTCATTGGACAATGAATCTGTAAGGCAAAATCTTGAAATTAGTATTGCTCGCGAAAAACAAGCAGTTGATGCTTTTGAAAGAATAAACAAAGCTTATAAAGAAGGTGGAATTCCGGAAATTAAGTTTGTCGAAGTAAAAACAGGTATGGAACAAGCGAAAGCTGCTGTTCAAATTGCTAAAAAAAGTTTGAATGATTGCATTTTGAAATCACCTGTCGGAGGTACTATTGGTAAACGAATGATTGAGCCTGGCTCTAATGTAGCTCCTTTTAACCCTGTATTTATGATCTATAAGATTGATAATATTAATATTAAAGTTCCAGTGCCTGAAAATGAAATTTCTAAATTGAAAAAAGGGCAAATGGCTAATATAACTATTGCAGCACTTGGCGATCTGGTTTTTCATGGTAAAATTGATGAAATTGGAGTTGTTGCAAATCCTATTTCTCATACTTACGATGTAAAAATATCAATTCGAAATAATGGACAGCAGATCAAGCCTGGTATGGCTTGTCAGGTGAGTATTGATGGTTTGGAAGGCAATAGTTCGCTATTAGTGCCATCAAATTCAGTATTTGGCGAACTTAATAAACAATTTGTTTATGTAGTAAACAATTCTAAATCAAGTGTAGAAAAAAGATATGTCACATCGAGTGGTTATTATGCTAATTCAATAATAATAGTAGATGGATTGAAATATGGCGAACAAGTAGTAGTATCCGGCGGGCAGAAATTGTTTGACAATGCAAAAATAAGCATCCTAAAGTGAGGATAAAACGATGAAAGAAAGCAAAGAAAAATTTAATCTTATTAGGCTTGCGATGGAGCATAAGCAGATTTCGCTTCTACTCACACTTGTATTAGTATGTTGTGGTATATATTCGCTGTTTAATATGCCAAGACAAGAATTTCCGCAGTTTACTATTCGTCAAGGTGTGGTTATTGCTGTTATGCCCGGTGCTAGCAGCCAAGATGTTGAAAATAGGCTTACTCAGCCAATAGAAAATTATTTATTTAGTTTTTCAGAAGTCAATAAGAAAAAGACTTATTCTCATTCAAAGGATGGTATTGCCTATATTTTTGTTGAATTAGGGGAAAACGTAACTGAACCTTCCGAGTTTTGGTCAAAAATCAAACATGGCCTTAATAATATGAGGATGCAGCTCCCAAGTGATGTAGCAGCGATTATTGTTAATGATGATTTCGGTAATACTTCTGCTATGCTTATTAGTATGGAATCTGAAACACGCAGCTATAAAGAATTGAATAATTATATGAAAAGCCTGGAATCGCAATTGCGTAAAAATCCTAGTGTTTCGAGATTGAATCGTTCGGGTATGCAGGAAGAAGAAATTAAGATATACTTACAAACTGAGAAACTATCATATTATGGAATTAAACCTTTAGGAATATATCAAGCATTTAATAATGAAGGAAAAATAAATTTTTCGGGCGATATTAAAAGCGAAGATATTGAAATGCCGATAAAAGTTTCGGCAAGATACAAAACAATTGAAGATGTTGGCGAACAAATCATTTATACCGGTCAAGACGGTTCGATTGTCAGGCTTAAAGATGTTGCTACAATAAAGCGCGAAACGAAAGAATTAGAATCATATATTACTAATAATGGAACTAAGTGTATTTTGCTTTCCATCGAAATGCTACCCGGTAATAATATTGTAGCATTTGGGGATGAAGTAAATGATATAATACAGAATTATCAAAAATCTCTTCCTGAGGATGTTCAAATTCAGACTATTGCCAATCAACCAAAAGTTGTTGAACATTCGATAACAAGCTTTCTGGAAGAATTTGGAATTTCTATTCTGTCTGTAATCATAGTTACAATGCTTTTATTACCTTTTAGAGTAGCCGCTGTAGCCGGATCTACTATTCCTATTTCAATATTAATTTCTTTGTTTTCGATGCATATTTTAGGGATTGAGCTTCACACTGTCTCTTTAGCTGCTTTGATTATAGTATTAGGTATGGTAGTAGATAATTCGATAGTAATTATTGACAATCATATCGAGAAATTGGATAAGGGTAGGGATCCATGGACTGCCGCGGTAAAAAGTGCATCAGACTTGTTTTTGCCTGTATTTTCTGCGACATTAGCGATATTGGCTACTTTCTTTCCTTTAGCATTATTTATGACCGGAACTGGTAAAGATTTTATACAAACTTTTCCTATTACAATTGCAATTGCATTAGGTGCTTCTCTATTGGTAGCAGCATTTTTAGTGCCCTATATGTGTTATGTCTTAATAAAAAAAGGTTTGCATAAAGAAGAATCAGGTCCTAAGAAAAAAACTATTCTAGATCTAATGCAAGAAATTTATGACAAATCCCTTGATAAAGCAT
>CAZBNQ010000350.1:0-3615 GCA_964493035.1 uncultured Hyphomicrobiales bacterium
CCTACATCAGTATTTAATATGGTGCAAATAGCATCTGTTCAAACATTAATTCGCAGATCTTTAGTAAAACCTCCAGATCTTGTAATTATCGATGAAGCTCATCATATGCAGGCAGATAATACTTATGGCAAGATTAAAAATATGATTCTGGAAATGAATCCAAATTGCAGATTTTTAGGTGTAACTGCTACTCCATGTAGAACTAACGGATCAGGATTTAAAGGTGTTTTTGATATATTAATCCAAGGCACTTCAATACCTGAATTAATATCTAATGGATTTTTAACTCCTCCTCGATATTATGTAGCACCTTTAGAGCTTAAAGGTATTAAAATAAGTGCAGGGGATTATAACCTCAAAGAATTATCTGAAGAGTATCAAAAGAGAGTACATCCTATTGATCTAGTTGATAATTGGAAAAAGCTTGCAAAAGGAGCTAAAACTATCGGATTTGCAGTAGATATTCAACATTCATTATCAATAGTTGAAGAATTTAATAAACATGGTATTAAAGCTGCACATATAGATGGTACTTCTAAAGAAGATATCCGAAAAAGAACCATTAAAGCCTTTGAAAAAGATGATATTCAAGTCTTATATAACGTTGGTGTATTTGATGAAGGATTTGACGTTCCGGCAATTGAAGCAGTTCAACTTGCAAGACCAACAAAATCACTAATCAAATATATGCAGATGGTTGGTAGAGCTTTAAGACCAGCAAATGGGAAAGATTTTGCTATTGTTTTAGATCATGCCGGATTAGTAGCTGAGCATGATATTGTTGAACGTGAAAGAATATGGACCTTAGAAGGAGTTGAAAAGAAAAAGAGCAATAAAGAGACTGCTTTCAGGGACAAAGAAACTGGTAAAATATATAAACCTGAGCAATTACCTCTTGATTTGCCAATGCAAAGAATAGAATTGATACTCTTGACTACTCAAGAGCAAAGACACGCTGTTTTAACTGCCAAAATGGAAAGAAGATTTCTTGTATTAGCAGAACAACAGAAACGAAACAACTATAATCCGTTCTGGGTATGGTTTAGAATGGCTGAAAAAGTCAAATCCTCTCAAAAACAAGCAGAAAACCTGCAAGAAATTGCTGATTATTTCTGCAAATACTACGATTATCCTCCATACAGAGCAAAATATATAGTAGAAAACTATTTAAATAATCCTAAACACAAATTAAATAAAGGTGCATAATGAATAATGTATATAAAAAAAAGGTTGATTTATCCGTTGAAGAGATTAATTCTTTGCAGAAAGCTCTATTAATCAATGGTCAAAAAGAAGAAGAAGCTGAAGCAAAGCTTGAGGAATTAGCAGAAAAATTCAAAGCTGACAAAAAAGCAGCTGAATATGATATTTCAGAAGCTAAAGCATTAAGAATTGATTCGATGAAACAGCTTTTAATGGGCTATAAATACGTTGAAGTAACATCGAAAGTATTTACTGATAATGAATCCAATATCGAGATCGTAATTGAAGAGGGTAAAGGAGAATTATTAGAATACCATAAAAAACCATCCTATCCTAATCCAGAATTGGATTTTTTCAATATTCCGACAGTAAATACTCCTGAAGAATTAGAAACTTATCTAAGGGATCAAAAACCGTATTACGAAACATTAGATATATTCAAATCAGTAACAAATGTTATCGAAATTGAAAAAGATCAATATTATTACTTCTATTCAGATGACTATGATTCAAGATTAATCAAAAGTACTTCTTCAATAATCGAATTAATCAAATTTACAGCTGAAAGAATTGAAACTGAAGATGATTCAGATACTATTAAAGAAGAATCAATATTGAGACCAATAAAATTTGGTAGATAAGGTGCTGATGCTCTCCCGGTAGGTTATCCCCCCGATGCTTACCGGGCATTTTAAGGGGAAAGGAATAAATAATGATATTTACAGTAAAGATTAAATGGACGAGGCAATAATGGCAAGACCTCAACAAAAAGGGCTTGAATATTTTCCTTTCGATACAAATTTTTTTAGTGACCGTAAGATCAAGCGGGTGCTAAGGACGTTTGGCCCTAAAGGGGTAATAATCTACCTATTTCTGCTTTGTGAGATATACAGACAAGAAGGATATTTTATAAAGTGGGATAGTAATTCATCTTTTGATATTGCTGATGGAATTGGCGTTGGTATATCCGAGGATCTAGTAAATCAAGTGGTAGAGTTCTGTCGAAAAGAAAAGTTGTTTTCAGAAGAATTATTCATTTCTGATAGTGTCCTAACAAGCAGAGGAATACAAGAAAGATATAAAGAAGCAACAAAAAGAAGAGCAATAGATTTAGAAAAATATCTAATTATTGATACAAAACAGGACATTTCTGTAACAGAAACTCCAGTTTTTGTACCCGAAACATCAAAAAATGTTACAAAAAGTACACAAATAAAAGTAAAGGAAAGTAAAGTAAATAAAACAATAACTGTCGAAGAAAAATCTTCGACCGGCAAACATGATTTTATTGATTTTCTCATTTCTGATTTTAAAGAACTTTTTCTGAAATATCGTAATCGGGATTATGAACTAACAACCATTGGGAAAGAACGAAAAGCTATTGGAAGTCTATTAAAAGCCTATAAGCAAAAACCAGAGAACAAAGATAAATCCGCTGAGCAAACTAGAATCGAGTTAAAGAGCTTCTTTGAGAGGTGCTTAAAAATATCTGAAGATCAGAATAAATGGCTTTATAATAACATGACTCTACCAATAATCAATTCGAAATTGAATGAGATAGGGAATTATATTAAATCATCAGCCAAGCAGAGTAAGCAATTAGATCTACAGGATTTTAAGAATAATATGATTAACGGAATGCATTTGATTCAGGAGATAGGAGAGCAAAGATGAGCGATATAGTTCTATATTCGGAAGAGAAATCAATAGATGAATCCAATGGAATTGTATTATCCCAATTTTACAATAGACTAGATGCAATGGATTTTACTAATCTCATAATCAAATTTAGTGTGAATTTTGGGCTTGATTTTAGTCCTAAGGAGGATAACCAATACTTCTTGAAGGTAAAGGATATCTTTGAACGTTGCAAGGCTTTAGGCTGGAGTAAGGAGGAATTTAGTCAAAGACTAGAATGGTTCCTAGATAATCATCAATGGAAGGATTTTACAAGAGCCCATTTTATCAGCAAATACGAGCGCCCGAAGCTTTATCCCTATACTTGGTATTTGGAACAAATTAATAAGAACCCAGATTCAGCGAAGGATATTGAGAGTTGGGAAGTCCCTATCAATGGACAAAATATAATCATGTATCGATATGCTGATGGAACAAATATTCCTGGATTAAATAGAGCCAAGCCTAAAAATGGCTTTAGGCTTAAATCAGAAGATGAAGTAAAGAAAGAATATGATCAATTTAAAAGTTCTGGATTTGATCCGGAATTGGTAGCAATTGGTAATAAATTATTCAAGGCGCACCTAAGAATTAGAGACCTTGAAAATGAGATAATTCAACTCAAAAAAAAATAGGAGAAAATGGAAATGGCTATGGATGTTTCCCCAGAATTAAGACCGTTTATGAAACTATATGAAAATCTGGCATACAGGCACAATTACAGCACTATTCTTG
>CAZBNQ010000351.1:0-3612 GCA_964493035.1 uncultured Hyphomicrobiales bacterium
AATTCACACCCAATACTGCAGCTTTGCTGTTGTTTGGAATAATTGAATTTCCAAAAATAATACCAACACCAATATCAGTGATCATCTTAACAGTAACACCACCACGAACAACTGCACGTGAGCCCGATGGCTTGAATGTAATAGTATTTGTACTATTAACACCAATAATATTTGATCTTAAATCTAATGCAGGAACACCAAACACGTTCGGAGAACCAATTTCATAATAACTGTCTGTCAATTCAAATACAACAGGACCGCTTACGCCTCTTTCATATAAAGCGTTAACAGCATCTTGGATTGTTTTGAAATTATTTGTACCAGTTCCGTTTTCGCTAATTGTATAATTGCCGGCTAAAGCACCAACTACTTCAAATGTTGCAGTATATGAATCATTTGCTGTATTTTTATCGCCAGCTACTGAGTCTGATATAATAATTGTATATTGACCAATTTTGCTAGGAACAAAATCTGTAGTAAAGAATGCTTGTGATTGGCTCAAACCTGATGATGGAATATCTTGAAGAATCATTTGTTCATCATATTCTGGAACGCCATTATATAATATTCTGCATCTAACAGGAACATTAGAAACGTCATATACACCATTGTTTTGGAATACACCGACTGGGCGTAATGGTCTGTTTACATAAATCTGACCGCTTGGCTTCAATACAGAAACAGCTTCAACTTCAATTTCTTCTGCTACTTTGAAAATATGATCAGGCGAACCTGCAAATGGCAAGCTATTGCTTGACATATTTTCGTCTAAAGCATTGTCTAATGTTGATTCGAAGACTACTCTATATTCGCCAATATTTCTTGGAATATAAGATGGGAAATCTACATCGTAGAAATCACCTGTTTTTAATGGATTTGCTGTTACATCAAATACTTTTGTTTGGTTATAAACTATTTGGCCATTAGACATAGCATATACTTTAGCTGTAACTGAGAAATTAGTAACATTATTGATACCGACATTTCTCATTTTTACTCTAATAGGCACACCTGCATATCCACCTAATGGATATTTTTTGAAAGCTTTTAGAGCTGGTAGCATAATTTTGTATGCTGCTAAGTCATTTGCTAATGCAATTTTAAATGTTTGAGTTGGAAGTTTTTGCGAATAGTTGTTAGCTGATGGCAATACCATTTCAGCTTCTAATACGTATTCACCAGGAGTAATTTGTTGCCAATTTGTAGCTAAATCCAAAGCACCATCATAACGAGCACCTATACCTTTAGCTGATGGCATTAGGCAACGAACGTTATTTCCTACTGGTTGTGGATTTAATCTGAATAATGTATTGTTTGGCAATGATTCTGATTCTATTGCTTCATAGATAGTCTTGTAGTTTGGATTATCAATTGGCAAAGGTCCTGAAATTTTATAACGGACATAAACTTCTGGATGCACATTGACTCTCTGAATATATACAGATGGATGTGTGGAAGGATTTGTACCGTTGTGATAAATTTCTGAACGTTTCAAAATCATATCTTGTGATGGATATGTTGAAATCAAAATTGGATATGCCAAGAATCTCATTACAAGACCATTTTGGAATTTTGAGCCTTGTGATGCATTATAGATTGTGAATCTATCATATTCAGGAGCCGGATTCTTGTTGGAATAATGTGCTACAAATGGTTGTCCTGCTTCGTCAGCATAAATATTAATGTATTGTCCTGCTGTACAACCGGAAATACCGCAACCAAATGCTTGATATAAGTATGAATATCCAGGCCAGAATGTGTAAGCAGATGGGAACATTGGACCATAACGATATTCTACGATGTTTGATGTTTCGTATAATGCAATTTGGTATGTTACACTCTGAGTGTAGTATCCATAAATATATGGATAATATGGGCACCAATTCATCCATTCAAATACAGCTACACGGTTTGGTGCTGTACCTTGAATCTGTACTCTAATTGAGCCGTTTGTTGGTGAAGTCATACCATAATAGTTTACGAAAGCTGCCATAGTTGGTCTATTATAATACAAATAATTTGCATAATAATAGTAGCTACCACCGTAACATGGTGATGGAGTAACATAACCAGTAGCACAAACCATAATATAGTTTGTCGTACGGTTATCTAATCTAAAGTTGAATGGTATTGTTACACCCCATGTTTGATATCCATAGGTATACGCTCCGCCTAATTGTGTATAGGTACCTGTGATTGGTGTGAAGGTATTACCATAGGAGTAATTGAATGTGTAATCCAATAAAGCTTGCGCTTTCGCGCTGTTGTAGCTAAGCAGTAAACCTATACTTAGCATGACAGATAGCAATAAGGCACGCATTTTCATACGCAAATTCCCCTTGTTGTTGAAAAATATGTTATTTAACCTATTTTGCTCTATTTAACAATATTTTTATAAAAAAGTTACAAAACTTTTTTTGATAGAATATAAACCCAAAATATTCTTTTTCAAAAAATAAAGTATCTCAATTTAAAATTCTTTTATAATATTTGCAAATTAATTTAGTACATTTTTGGTGTAAACTCAATGAAAATATTAAAAATAGGCGGCTCGGTATTAAAAAACGCATCAGGATTCGATGCTTTTTTAAAAATTATTCATTTATATAAAGATACTAATTGTTTTTGCGTTATTTCTGCCATCGGAAAAACAACCAGAAATCTTGTTAATGCCGCTAATATTTCCATCGAAAAAGGTTTTGCTCCTGCTCAGGCTTTGATTAATGATATCCAGCAAGAACATATTGAAATAATTAACAAATTATTTCCAACTTCTAATGCAATTAATATTGCTAATATTATTAAAAGTAACGTAGAAAGTCTCTTAAAATTGCTAAAAGGCTTGGCTATCACTAAAGATTTAACTCCAAAAACTCTCGATTTGATTATGAGTTTCGGCGAATCTTTTGCTATTTCTATTATTTCTGAATATTTAATTCTTAATTCCATTGATGCAAAAATCATTGATGCTACTGATTTTCTTATTACAGACAATTCTTTTGGCGATGCCAATCCAATTATAAAAGATACTAAAAATAGCTTGATTTCTTTAATGCAATCGAACGAAAATAAAATTTTCATTACTCAAGGTTTTGTCGGCAAATCAGTTTCCGGCGAAATTACTACTATGGGTATTGAATCTTCTAACCTTACTGCCGCAATTCTCTCGCATATTCTTGATGCTGATGAGTTGATTTATTGGACAGACGTTCCCGGCATTATGGATACTGACCCAAATCTTTCTATAAATGCTAAAACTATACAAAAACTTGACTATGATGATGCTCTCTGGCTTGCTAATAATGGATTGAAACTTATCTATCCGAGAATGATAGAGCTATTGAGATATTCTAATGCTAAAGTTGTTTATAGATATGCCTTCGATTTTGATGCTGACTATACTGTCGTTGAATCTTGCCATGGCAATCCTAATCCTCCTGTTCTGATTACTCTCGACAACCAATTTTTCCTTTCTCATCCCCTAATGCTAAATAATCTTAGCATCCAAAACGTCAATTATCCTAAACTTTTTAACGAAAATCAGGATTTTAAATCTTTAAATAAAAATGTTAATTCTATATGTATTTGCAATATTCTATTTATTGATAATTC
>CAZBNQ010000352.1:0-3592 GCA_964493035.1 uncultured Hyphomicrobiales bacterium
TCAAGGTAATCCAAATAATTATTATTAATATCGTAATGCATTATTTTATTTTTTTTCCCATAATAAACACTTTTACCTGAAAATGGAGCATTTAGGTTGCCGTAGCAATTACTATCCGAGAAAATATGTTTACTTTCACTACCGGTAATTTCGAATACATCTACCATTCCTCTGCTCGAACTTGCTAATGAATAATACTTCCCATCATCGGATAAATTTGTATAGTCGTCATTATGATAAGCCGAGATTGTATTAACCAACTTAGAATCTTCGAGGGTATAAATCTTAATATTATCATCATAAAATATATAGGCTGAATCTTTATTTACAATAAATATATTGCGAGGTTTATTTACTGTCAAACTATTTATTTTATATAAATTTGATGTATTATAGAAATCAAGAATTGTAGTATTATTTGATACATCATTTTTAATTCTAACAAATTGCTTTTCACCATTGCCTGAATAATTACCTTTTATATAATTTACATCGTACTTCTCATAATCCCAAAGTTTTTTTAGAAAACTTTTTGAATTTATATCATAAACTTTCCCATCGTTTAATATTATTATTGATGGAAAAACAGCACTTACATATGAAGAATCAAGAATATTGCTTGAAATAAAATCATATTTAACAGAACTACATAAATCTAAGTTTTTTATTATATTTAATCTATTATCTGGACTAATATAAAAGTAAAAACTACCTTTTGAACCAATGACTTCTCTTGGAATAGGCTCTAATAAAACCCCACAATATGGGATTACATAATGATCTAACAATGGTATTCCCTTATCGGCTTTAGCTTCTAATGTATTGTATCTCACAAGAAAAAACAACAGTAATAGCAAACAAGAAATTTTCATTTTATACTCCTTTTATTATTCAAAAATATACACAACCATTTGTATGTTTCCATCTGATGCATTATAGATACTATTCACTAAGAATAGATAAATCATTTTACTTTTCACACTATTAAAAACTTCATAAAAGAAATTCAATAGTTTCGTACTATGATAAAAAGTAGCTATAAAACCACTATTAAGTATTATAAAAAAATCAAGAAAATTTATTTTTGTCATTGAAGTCAAAAGAATTCAAGGAAATTGCTTTTCGACTTTGCTTAAGATAAAAACTTTTAAAAATACAAGCAAATGTTTTTTTTTAAATAAAATTTTTTTTGATCAAACACTTTATTTATTTTCGCTTTTTTTTTAATCGACTGAGAACGGAAATGGGCAATTTCATAAATAGATGCAACTTCATAAGCCCTCTTAGTGAACAAATTTGTTCGGAATTGCGACTTTTGCTCAAAACAAGAGTTATCAAAAAAGGCGAGCTTATTTCAAAACAAGATCAGACTAATATGTCATTATATTACGTTGATAGCGGTTTGGTAAAGCACTTTTATTATAGAAACAATAAACCATTGATACTTCAATTCTTCAGAGAAAATAGTTTTTTTCTTATTCTCGATAGCTTTTTGTCTAATAAACCTTCAGAATATATGACCTCTGCAATAGAAAACACAAGAGTAACCTATTTGGAATATGACAATTTGGATAGGATGGCAGCAAAACATCATCAGTTCGAAACTTTATACAGAAAGATTTTATCGAGAGCTACTTTGGGCACATACAATAGATTTAAAGACATATTTGAGAATGATGCAGCTTCTCTTTACGACAAATTCTTGATCAATAATCCTGAACTAATGCAAAGGATCAGCCTCGGCGATCTTGCAGCCTATCTTGGTATTTCCCAAGTATCATTAAGTAGAATCAGGGCTAAGTAAACTTTTTTTAACATTTGTAAAATAATTTTTCAAATCGATTTCTTAAATTACTCCCACAGTAATAAGTTTAAGGAATTATGATGATTTTAGACAACAAGGTAGCACTTGTAACAGGTGCTAGCAAGGGTATTGGTGCGTCATCAGCTCTTGTATTAGCTCAAAATGGTGCCAAAGTAGCAGTCAATTACAATAGCAGTATTCAAAAGGCTAATGAATTAGTAGATACCATCAATTCATTCAGCAAGGCTATTGCTATCAAAGCAAATGTATTTGTTGAAAATGAATCGAAAAGCCTGGTAGCACAAGCTGTTAATGAGTTTGGACCGATAGATATTTTAGTTTTAAATGCAGGTCCGAATTTCAAAATGGCTCCATTTACTGAGCAGACTTGGGAAGATTTCGAAACCAAAATACTCAAAGAGCTTAAGGCTTGTTACTGGACTCTACAAGCTGTTGTTCCGAGCATGATAAGCAGAAAGACTGGAAGTATAATTATTATTTCCAGCTCCAGTTCGAGACGCAGCTCCCCTGGATTCTCAACACATACAACTGCAAAATCAGCATTAGACGGTTTAGCCAAAGCATTAGCATTAGAATTAGGACCGCATGGCATTAGAGTAAATGTCGTCGCTCCGGGGCTAACTGAAACTGATGCCACCGAATTATTACCAAGCGAAGTGAAAAATATGATTGCCTCACATACTCCACTCCGACGTAATGCCCTCCCTGATGATATTGCAGGCGCAGTATTATTCTATGCATCTGATTTATCTAAATTTATAAGTGGAAACTATACACCCGTAAACGGCGGGAATTTAATGCTTTAATGGGTTTGCTGGCTTCCGCTCTTCTATATAATTTATATTTTTCTTGTGCAACAATTAAAAGTATTTTTATATATTCTCAACCATTTTTTACCTTGATGCGGAAGTCAGTTTTCATTTGGAACTTATTGAAAATTATATTAAGTTGCTTTGCGGATATTCAATTTGTTTTAATGTTTTTTTGCAAATTTAATCGATTATACAGCTCTGGCAAATGCAAGATCTTTTTCTAATTCTGAACTTAATTTGAGATTGACATCTTTGTTATAAATTGTTTTCTCATATTTTAGGAAGTTTTATTATGAAAAAAGTTATTATTGCCACATTTGTAATCTTGCTTGGACTTGCTCTTCCGGCGGCATTTTATTCAAGCAGCCCTAAAGATCCTGTCAGAGATAATGTTTATAAGAATGCTAAAGAGTATGCAGATGCATTTCTAAGCCAAAATTATAAGGTTTGTGTTTCTAAAATTCATCCTAAACTGGTTAATATTATGGGAGGTACCCAAAAAGCTATTGAATTATTAACAAAAGCTATGCCTGAAGGTATGGAAGTAGAAGCGATAAACCTTAGTTATCCTAGCGATACTATTCATCATAAAAATACTGTTCAATGTACTTTGGTAGAAGAAATAACACTAAAAGTTAAGTGGGGTAGAACCAGATCAAAATCAGCACTTTTGGCGGTTTCTGAAGATAATTGCAAAACATGATATTTTTTTGAAGCTAATTCTAAAAATATCAAATCATTAAAAAAGAATTTTCCATTTATAAGCGATAGGATTGTTATACATAAATGGGAAGATCCTGTTTTTATCGATGATTAATACAATCGAAATATTAAATGTGTTCAAAGTTAATTTTAGAAGAACAAGTCAGAAAAGTAAGGAATAGTATCATAAAGTTAGACGAGTAAAGTAATAAATAGATTCTTAAAAAACTTGGTGAAACTTTGTGTAATAACT
>CAZBNQ010000353.1:0-3575 GCA_964493035.1 uncultured Hyphomicrobiales bacterium
ATTGATCACAAATTACTAATAAATTATATATAAAGCAAATTTTTCATATTATATTCCTATATCTTCAATTATCTTTTTTATTATAAGTTCACTCTGACCATCTAAAGTTTCGAATAAGAATTTGTAATCATAATGAATAATTCTACCATCAATCAATACAATTAATTCAGGATAATATTCAGTTCCCAAAGTATTTGCAATTTGCCCTATATTATCTTCCTTATTTACTACAAAATCTAAATATGTTGTATCTTGATTTAATAATTGCCTAATTGAATTTTCAGTTTTTCTGTTTACAATTGCTGAATGACTGTCCACTACAACGCAAACCAATGGGAAATTGAATTTAGCTTTAGATTTGATTAAATCCCTTACTTTGCATAAAGATTTGAAGCATTGTGAGCATGCTACATTTCCATCTGCAATTACAATCATAGCTCTATCGTATTTGTTTTTCAGATCTATTGTATCGTTGTTATAAGTTTTTACCTTAGTATTTATATTTTTGGTTTTATTATTACATGATAACAAAGCTAATATACCAAGCAATAAAACAATACTATTTAAACTTATAAAAAATGAACGCAGCTTTAATATTTGAATTACTTTCATAGTACTTTTCAATTATATTATTTAATTCTTTTTTTGTTTTTCGTCTTAAATTACTGTCCAATTTAAAAGGTAAATCTATTGGTACAATCATACAAGAATTTTCAATATAATATTTTGCACCTAAATATGACACATTGTAGCTTTCACCTATTATATCATTTGAGTAATCTTTTGGCAAATTGTTTCCAATATCAAATAAATCCTCTTTATATATGCTCCATTTACCTTCTTTTTCAATCCATATATCATAGCACGTAAACTTACTTTCATTCAAGTATCTAGAGACAATTATACTTGTATCATTAATGAAATCAACTGTTCTAATACAAGGAAGAACAGTATATTTTGAATATTCTGCTCTAAATTTATTAAAATCATCAATTTCATCTAATTCTTTTTTTAAATCATTTAAATAGTCGTTAAATATCCAATTTTTTGGGTTGTAATTTATTTCATTCTTTAAATTAAAATTCTTGTCATAAATTTTAATTTTATATTCTGTTAAATTACTTAATAAAATTTTATCTTTGTAAACTGAAATACATCTTTTTGGCATTTCGTAGTTCAGCATAGCACCTTTAGTATTTTCGAATTCTTTGTGATTTATTACTTGCATCGTTTTTAAATCATACAATTTGATTTTGGGCTTTCTATAAAGTTTTCCAAAAACATTAGTATATATAGCTACCGTTGAGTCCATGAAATCAATTCTATCATAGCCTGCTGATAGTTTATTTTTATCATATTCATCCTCAATCCCGACTACTTGTGTTAAATTCATTTTCTCATTTATAATTGAATATTTATAAATAAATCCACTGGCTAATACATAGAGAGAAGTATCATTAATCGCAAAATCAAGAATCCAAGTTTTTTTAGGTATATAGACTTTTATATTTTGAGCTATATCATCATGAATTTTCTTAATTACAATAGAATCTGAATTAAAATTTGATTTAAAATCCCATTGATACATGTAGTAAATATTATTATTAGATTTAATTCTAAATATATTATTACTATTTTGAATTTCTTCAGGATATATGATATTATTTTCTGACAGAATATCTGTAAGTAGCGAATAATTTTCAGGTATATAATTTATTTCTTTATACTTAGAACTACAAGACATGATAGACATTACAACAATAATTGTAAGTGCGTATTTAATAAACTTCATAATTTTTCCCTTTATTCAATTCAATATTAAACAAACTTAGAATTAAAACATTTCCCGTCTTCTGATTAAATTGAAGGCGGATAAGAGCATACATTCCGAAACACTTTATATATCAACAATGTGCAAATTAAAAAAAAACGATTACAATGCAAATACTTTTTATATTTTTCTGAAAAAACTTACTTGTGCAGCTGCAAAAATTCTTTCGGCGATTATTTCGATTCCCTCAGGGCATACCATGTGAGTGCCTTTTCCATATTCAGCAACTAATATACCATCATCACTTATTATATTACTCTCAAATGCAAACTGGACTACATCGCTTGCAATATTGCTTGCATAAGGAGGATCGGTTATCAATAAATCTAATTTTTCGTTAGGGAAATTGTCTTTAAATGTTTTGACAAAAGATACCGCATCTTTTTGAAAGCACTTATAAGCATCGGCAGGAACATTAAAATATCCTGCCGCTTGCTTCAAATAATCCATAGATTGCCTGGATTTGTCTACAAAATAAACAAATTCTGCTCCTCTACTCAAAGCTTCAAATCCCATTGCGCCTGTGCCTGAGCATATATCAGCACATCTTATACCCTCAAAATCAATATAATTTCTTAATATATTGAAAATTGTTTCGCGCATAGCATCTTGTGTTGGACGTACACCCGCAGGCGCTTTCCCTTTAAATGTTCTTCCTCTATATATTCCTGCAACTATACGCATCAAAACAACTTTATTCTTTCGTGGTATGGAGGAATAGACGCGCCTATGCACGCTGGATATAGGTGGAAAGTGCGAGAGCAATATTCCCTTTCGCGCTTGCTCAATCCGGTTTTCATCATCCTGAATGCATTAAGGCGTTTGGCTTCGATGCCAAGCATCATAGCTGTTTCCCAGCATATCATCAATATCTCTTTAGTAAGCCCCGAACCAAAGAAATATGCTGTGTCTATTGTCTGAGCATTTTCCGTAAGAATTCGAGCAAACTCTTTCTCAATTATTTCCCCAATCTTATCGATTGATGAAAATGATTGTAGGCTGTAATATGCAGGCTTTCCGTCTTTAGATAGGCTTATATCTAAAAACTGACTCTGAACACTAATTAGAGCTACATTCGATTTTGCTGTTTCAGGATAATTATATAAAAATGACGAATGTGCATTTAATTGACTGACTTCGATAAAATCAATATTTTTTCCAACAGGTTTCAACACTTTTGATGCTGTCTCAAAAATATTATTTGGAATTATTACTCCAAGCATCATCAATTTCCCGTCCAGCCTTGGTTCTAGTGGCGTTGCCGAGATAGTAAATTCATTATAATTAAATTGTGGAAAATTCTGTCTCAGCTCAAAATCCACTAATTTGCACAAATCATCTTTGCTAATATTCTCTTTGCTTGGAAATTTTGTAACCAATACACTTTCTGCAGGCAGAGTTACAGTGAGCCTATCTACATCAGCAGCAAACTCAGACATCATAATTTCGAGTTCCTGAGCCCCGAGCACAGATGCATCTGAATCCGGAAATTCCAAATCTATGCGCGATTCGGTTGTATTTAGATACAACAGCTCCATTCCTTCTTTTTTCCCATCGACTAAAGTCAAATATGTCCGGTCGATATTAAAAAATACTGATAAAGTCTTACTCATTTCCACCACACAAAAAGTATATAATACTAATTTTTAATTAAATCATAGCCGTCTTTTTTATCTTTGACGGTATATCCCAAATCGCTGATTTTTTGTCTCAAAACGTCTGCTTCTGCCCAGTTTTTGCTTTG
>CAZBNQ010000354.1:0-3569 GCA_964493035.1 uncultured Hyphomicrobiales bacterium
GACGCAAGTTGGTTCTAAACAGCAAAGAATTAAACAATGGAGCATACACATTGGTATGTGTAAGCTCGGGCGGCACAATATGTAAAAAAATAATGATAGCAAGATAAAATATGATTAAAAAAGACTGCCCTTCGGGGCAGTTTTTTTTTGAGACGTTTTTAAAAAACATGTGTCATTATTATTAGATTTAGATTACGCGATTCCTTTATTCCAGGCTGCCCTAAGTGGGCAGCTTTTGCTGTTGATAAATCAGAGATACAAAAAAAAATAATCAGTAAAAAAAAAGTTTGTAACCAAATTGAAAATGTCTGTGTCTATAAATTAAGAAGACGGAATGAAAGGTTGCAACCAAAAAAGGGTACCCGTTATTCTAAAAAAAATAAAAAATTTTTGGAGGACCCTATGAGAACGAACACAAACCAATACGCTAAGGAAATTCCACTTCCTTCAAATTACGGAGCAGCAGAATTGATTATTTCTATTCGCCGTAATACAATGAAAAGCATTTTTGTAGCTGCAACAGTTTTGGCTTCAATCATCGCAAGTGCTTTAATTATGATTTCAAATAATGAGCCTAATACAGGTATTACTCTAATTGATAATACAGTTGAGTTAGGAACTTTTAAAATTGAAACAAAAATTCCTCCTTTGCCAGAGGAAAGCAGAGTGATTGAAAAATTACCTGCTGATATACCGGTAAGCAATACAGGAACTGGCCTCGAAGAAGTATCGGGTAAATTTGTAGCAGCAAAAATTGACGATCCTGATATAGCTACAAAAATTGCAAGCTTTAGCAAGATGAAATTAACAACAAGCATTTCGGGCAATGGCGCTTTGCCTATACCCAAACCAATTACCGATCCCGGCTATAGAATGGAAAAAGTAGATGATGTAAATATTGCAGACAACCCTGATATTATCGTATTTTTAGATAAAGAACCAAGTGTAAACCTAGAAAAATTGAGCAAAATTGTAGAATGTCCAAGAGCTGCTTTAGCTGCAAATCTTAGTGGAAAAGTCGTTCTCAACGTCCTCATAAATGAAGAAGGTTATCCAATTAAAGTCTTAATTGTCGAAACAACAAATGCGGTTTTTAATAATTCGGCTATAAACGCAATCAATAAGTATGGGAGTTTCGATAAGGCAACTCAGCATGGAGAAGCAACAAAATATTGGATTATCATCCCTATAGACTATAGATTGAGATAACCTTCTTGAAAACAATCGTTGCATAATATAGATGAGCCGTAGCTTCTATACTCCGAAAGCTCCTAAAAATATTACGGCTCGTGGCAAACCCCGTAAACCCCTGAATTTAAGGGGTTTTTCTTTTGTTTATATACTGAGCGATCTTGATAATTAATAATTCAGGATTTTCTTTGTGAGGATTATGAGTAGAATCTGGCACAATAAATTCTTCTGAATACTTGGTTTGCCTTGTTATACTTTTGACTTGTGCTAAAGACCCAAATTCATCTTTGTCGCCTTGAATAACCAGCACCGGACATTCGATATTGGATAGAAAATGCTCAATATTCCAATTTTGAAATTCGTGAGAAGTCCATGTATCTACCCATGCTGAAAACATTGCATCAGTTTTTTCAGCATGATATTTTTCGAGTCTTGACTTAAGATCAGTTGTCAAATATTGTTGTTTTGCATTATTTATACCTTTGAGAGTAATATCTTCAACAAAAACATGAGCACCTTCTGTAACAACTGCTTTTATAAATGAATTATATTTTGAAGCAGCAATTAATGCAATCGATCCGCCATCGCTATGACCGTAAAGTATTGGATTTGAAATATTAAGTTTAGTTAGCAATTCGTAAAGTAAATCGGCTTCATCTTCTAAATAATTAATGGAACGATTCGCATAAGAAAATTCAGCAGATTTGCCATATCCTTGCCTATCGTAAATCAAATAATTACAATTTGCTGATGATGCCAATTTTGCAGGGAAATCTCGCCATAATTCAATGCAACCAAGCGAATCGTGAAGAAAAACAAGTGAATTTTCATTATCTGAACTTTCAGAAAGGTAGTATGCAATTTTTCCAATCGAGAGTTCTATGAATTTCAACATACTATAATTTCTCTACTTGAATATTATCAATAGAAAAAACGCCACTTGATAGTATGTTAAGTTCAAACCTGAGCCATTGCTTATCCGGTATGTCAATTTCATGCTCAAAATATTGCCAATCTTTATAGACTTGATTTGATTCTTGTAATATTTTAGAATCCGAAACTTTAGAATCAGTAGCCGCAGCAGAGACAACAAATTTTGCACCTGAATTTTTTATCCAATAACTCAGTTTGTATTTAGCAGGTCCATTGAATAATCCATTTTCTTGGAATTCGCTTGAGATGCCGGGAGAAAGCCTGCCAGGCATACCTGGCGATTTTCTCACATTAAACTTAAGAGAATACTTCCCATGTTTAAAGTCTTTATTATCAAGGATTATATCGAAATCAGAATCTGCTACTGTTTTAGGACTATATACCAGCCAATTAAGCGGCAATCCGTCTTTTGAGAATTCAAAACTGCCATTAATTCCTGCCGATTTATCACTATAAAATTCACTCATTTGATTGCAACTTGCTAATGTAATGAGTAATAAAAGAGCCAATATTCTATTCATTTTATTTCCACTTATTAAATCTTATAAGAAGTATAGACTGATTAAAAATTGGTCGTTAATTAATATTACTATTTAATCGAAATATAAATTTATTAGTAGGAATATAATTTGAAAAAAAGTAGGTTTTATTCATCCATAATTGGATTCAATCTGAAGTAATTAGGAAACTCATGTTTGAACAAATTAAAAATTCGTCTTAGAAGTACTGAAGATTCATACTTTTCAGTTAAAAATGCTTTGTATCCTGATTTAGTATGTACTTCGAATAAAAATGAGTATGAGCTTCCAATAGCAATATCATCTTTTAGTACTGTATCAGGATAGGATTGAAAATTGAGTTCTTTTAGTATAGCTCTCAATGAATCATCTTTGAAAATATTTGTATAATGGGTTGAATTTTCATCAATTTCTGCGACTCCATCTGAATATTTGAGAGATATTAATGAAATTTGTGGCGGCTTGTTATAAGGTATCTCCAAAGTGATTGTAAATTCTCCCATTTTTGTCAGTCTATATATTTCTCTATTTAAGTAATAGTTCCATAGAATTGGAGCCTTGATAATGGAAAAATAAAAATTGCAAGAGTTGAATTTACTAAAATAAACAGGTTCAAGACAAGATGAATCATTATTTGATCTAATAAAATTGTAGACGTTCCCAAACATTTTTAAATCATAATAATGAGAAATGCCCCATGATTTATTTTTATGATCGATAGGCCGAAAAGTTATTGAATCATAGGGCAAATATGATGAATACTTGGATACAGGATGTCCAAGTTTATTAGAAATTAGAGGATTATTCTTGTAACTATAATAAATCTGATCGTCTTTTCTATAGTTACATGAGCTAATGAAATTGATTAAAAAACTTAATATAATAAGATTGAATAAAGTATATTTCATTAATAATATCATCCTAAAT
>CAZBNQ010000355.1:0-3525 GCA_964493035.1 uncultured Hyphomicrobiales bacterium
TGGGACAAAGGCGAAGGCATTATTAGAGCTGCCGATATTGATATTAATGTTAATGAGCTTTTTAAAGATTTTCTTGCTGATGATATGGCACTTACTACCGGTTTTAGCGTTGTTTCTAAATATCAGGATGATAAATCTCCTATATATAAACTACCTAAAAATGTTTTTGCTTATTCTTATCGTTTAGGCTTGTCTGGTTCATTCTATTCTATCGATGGTGAGTATGCTTATAAAATTAATGATCCTAGTGTTGTCAATAAAATGACTTATAATAATGGTGATGCTGTTACTCTCAACGCTTCAATTTTCAGCAAAGGGCTTAGTTTTAATATTAATGCTCATAGAATTGATAATATGAACTTCCGTGGTGATAGAAATGCTACAGGCAATGCTCAAATTATTAATTTTGTACCTCCTATCACTCGACAGCACGCTTATAAATTAGCTACTATGTTCCCTTATTCTACTCAAATTAATGGCGAAATTGGTTTCCAAACTGAGCTTAACTATAAATTTGATAATAATGGATTCTTTGGCAAATATGGTCCAAGCCTTACAGTTAATTACTCCAGAATTAATAATATCGATACAACTACAAAAACTGATAAAATTTCTACTGACGGCAAGTTATATGATTCTAAATTCTTTAGCTTCGGCGATAGAATGTTTTTCCAAGATTTTAATATTTATTGGGCACATAAAATCAATAGCGATTTCAAATACTCTTTTTCTTTTATTAATTTAAATTACGATAAAGATGTTATGGAATACGAATGGTCTGGCAAATTTGGTAAAGTAAAATCTAATATTATCGTTTTAGATGGCACTTATAAACTAAACGACGCAAATGCTATTAGATTAGAATTGCAACACATGTGGTCGACTACAGATTCTACATTGCACGCTCCCAACAATAATAACGGAAATTGGATGATGTTTTTGGGTGAATATACTATTTCTCCGGGATGGTTTTTCACAATTTTTGATGAATATAATTATGGTAATGAATACGATGATTACAAATTGCATTATCCTTCAGCATCAGTTGCATATATATATGAAACAACACGCTTGCAAATGAGCTACGGCCGCCAACGCGGTGGTATTTTATGTGTTGGTGGGGTCTGCCGCACTGTGCCAGCAACAAATGGTTTTTATTTATCAATAACTTCGTCATTCTAAGAGGAAATCATGAAAAGATTATTATATAAGTCTATTGCTGCTTTAGCTATTATTATTGCATTAGCTTCTTGCGATGAAATTGAACATCCTTATACCGAACAACCAGGTAACGATACCACATTGCAAACTACTCGAAAAGTGCTTCTCGAAGATTATACAGGATTTAGATGTGGCAATTGCCCGGCAGCTCATGATGCTGCTAAGCAAATTCATGAGTTATATAAAGATAAAGTTATTATTATGGCTGTGCATCCAAATTGTAACTTCACTAAGCCTTCAACTAGCGGAACAAAATATACTTATGACTTCCGCACTCCTGCCGGTGATGCTTGGGATATACAATTCAAAAATAGCGAAACTGGTTTGCCTAATGGTATGGTAAATCGCAAAAAATTTGCTTCTTCCTATCTTTTATCTCATACTTCATGGATGGAAAAAGTTGCTGAAGTATTAAGTATGCCTCCAGTTTTGGATATTAAACTCAATGCGAACTACAACGAATCAACTAAGAAGATTGAAGTAAAAGCTAATCTTGAATATGTTGATGATGCAAGTGCTAATAATTTTATTTCAGTCGTTATTGTTGAAGATAGCATTGTCAATTATCAAACCGATTATAGAGTGAAACCTGTTCCTGATATTCCTAATTATGTTCATAATCATGTATTAAGACATAATATCAACGGCACTTGGGGCGACCAAGTTTCTTCGGCATCCATCAAAAAAGGCGCTAAATTTGAAAAGAATTTTTCGTATATTATCCCTAATGAAAAGGACTGGCGACCAAATAAATTGAAAATTATCGCCTTCGTTTATGATGGCGATCTGGATTATGAAGTGCTCCAGGCTGAAGAAGTTGAATTAATCAAATAGAGGTTAATATGAGTGAAGAAAAATTGGAAATGCTTACTGCTAAAAAAGTAGCAGAAAAACTTGGTTCAACAGAAACTAAAGTAAAAAATGCAATTAAAGAATTAAATATTGAGCCTGACCAAATGAAAGGCAAATGCTGCTATTATGGTCCTGCTGCAGTAGATAAAATCAAATCAAAATTAAATTAAAGGATAATAGAAATGAACGATACTGAATTATATAACTCAGTAGAAGAAATCATCAATAAAGATATTCGCCCTTTTATCGAAGCTGATGGCGGTATGATTGAACTTAAAAAAGTAGATGATGGGATTGTTTATGTTAAATTAGCTGGTGCTTGTGCTGGTTGTCCTGGTGCTGCTATGACTCTCAAAGGTGGAGTCGAAAGAATTCTTCAGATGAAACTTGAAGGTATTCAGGAAGTTAGATTAGCAATGTAGATTTTATATAAAAAAGGGGCTTAGATGGCCCCTTTTTTGTACTTCTTCACTATTTTATATTATGATTTAAAAGTATTCTGCCGGCTTGTTGACCTTTCAACATAATTTCAATTTCTTCACTTAATTGTTTCAAACCAAGTTCTTTTACATATTTTTCTATTTTTTCATCTAATCTATATTCATTTTCAATTTTGTCCCAGAGAATTAAACGTTGCTGCATTGGTGTTTCTGCACTAGCGATACCAATAAGCCTTACGCCTCTAAGAATAAACGGAAATACAAAAGTATTTATCGAAGTAGATTCAACCATTCCACAATTAGTTATTACTGCTCTATCTTTAGATTGTCTAAGTATAGTCGACAAAGTATTGCCGCCAACATTATCAATTGCAGCTATCCAGCGTGGAGGCAAAAGTCCTCTTTGAGAAGCATCATTGACTTCTTCGCGACTAATTATTTCCTTAGCGCCCAGATCAAAAAGAAACTGATTTTTTTCGGGTTTTCCACTTGAAGCCACAACTTCATATCCTAGTTTAGAGAGCATAGCAACAGCCATAGTACCAACACCACCACTAGCACCGGTAACAAGCACCTGCCCCATTTCCGGACTAATACCATTATTAATAATTTCATAAATACCTGTGGCAGCAGTAAATCCTGCTGTACCATATATCATCGCTTCTCTCAAAGTCATTGATTTAGGAAGCTTAACAACCCAATTTGCCGGAACTCTAATAAATCCGCCAAATCCACCTGAAGTATTCATTCCCAAATCATAACCGGTGCAAATTACATTATCTCCTTCTTTAAAGTCTTCTGAATTAGATTCGACCACTACACCTGAAGCATCAATACCGGGAGTATGAGGAAATCTGCGAGTAATACCTTTGTGACCACTTGCCGACAACGCATCTTTATAATTGAGCGATGAATATTCAACTCTAATTAAAACATCACCCGATGGAAGACTATCTGTATTTTTTTCAATTATATTTCTTTCGAACTGCTTTTCAGCAACTTCTTCTACATT
>CAZBNQ010000356.1:0-3511 GCA_964493035.1 uncultured Hyphomicrobiales bacterium
ACTTAATTACTGGTGTTTCTACTTTAATTGGAGTAGGGACACAATCTTTTAATATCTGCCATTCACCATTAATATTTACATACCATTCTTCAAGCGGTGTACCTTGCTTTGCAACTGCAGCCTCGTACATTGTATCGTTCAAACCATAGAAAGATTTTGATTCAACAATTGGGCCCGTTATCGTTTTTCCAGATGGAATACTAACAGTCGCTTTTGGCATGCTAACAGTTGGATTTGCCGTTTTAACTGTACCAATTGGTGTAATTGTTGTTATTGAAGGCAAACTAGTAGATACCGGAGATGTAAGAATATCGGTTGAAATGCTTGAAATTGGATTTTTCGGCTGTTCAGTTTTTAGAGGGATAGTTACACCGCCGGTATTACTGTTAATCGGAATTATATTAGAGCTTGGAGCATTTTTAAGCAAATCAGTGTTATTCATTACCAAGTCTGATTTGGTATTTACCGGAGCTGTACTAATCGGAGTTTGTTTAACTGGCTCTTTTACTGCTTGAGCTGCTTTCCAATTAGGATTATAATAATATTTTTTATCGATTATTTGAATACAAGCCGGTATTTTAATTGTTGGTGTTTCAACAATATATTCACATTTTTTAGTAATAGGATTCCAAGTAGTACCACTAGGGCAACCAGTTGAAACATTAGCTTCACATTTTTTAGAATTATCGTTCCATGTTGTACCTGGAGGACACTCAATTTTAATAGGGACGCAAACTTTTGCTGCTGCATCCCAAGTGAAACCATCCGGACACTTAATTGATGAGACTATTGGCTTGCATACTCCTAATGATTCATCCCATTCAAAGTTTGGTGGACAAATTTTCTTTGTAATTATAGTATCATTTTTGATAAAATCGTTTTTAGTAATAGTATCTTTATTTAATTCAGGTGTCCAGCCTGTTTGACTTCCATTAGTACATTTTTTTGATATTGGATCAAAGGTCCATCCTTTAGGGCAACTAATTACTTTTCGTCCTGTTTCTTTTTCAATAATATAAGAAAAACATTCTTTCTTATTTTCATCAATTCCTGCAGGTAAAACAAAGTAATCATTTACTTTATTTGCTTGTGCATTTAAAGTAGAAATTAGCCAATTATCAAATAAATTTTTATCTGTAACATATCCAAGTGATGTTTTAATTAATCCTTGTTTTAATCTTTCTGCATCAACAACGTTTTGAAACATTGTCTGCAAAGGATCAGTTATCATTTGAATAGCTAGTTTACTAATACCTGGGATAGTCGGCAATATTCCTGTTTGATGATTTATAAGTAGTATATCATTAAACAAGTTCGAATCCATTAATTCATTATTAAGTATAGCATCTAAAAATCTATCTGAATTTATAGCACGACCGGCTTTATCAACTAATAAATGATTTAAGTAATTTTGTGCTTTTTTTATAACATTATTAAGATTTGTATCGATTGTTTTTGTAAAATCAACAATTGATTCACTAATAGATGTGTACCTGTCAGTTAATCCTTTTACAACAGAAGCATCCAATCCAATTAGATCACCTATTATTTTAGATGAACTACTCGCATAACTATATGCTTCTTTGCCTATTTTTAGAAAATATTCTTCTGCGCCTTTTATTTCTTCCGGAGCTAAAACCCTTGCAATATTAAATATTTTATCTGCAGATCTAAATAATCCATTAACGCCATTTTTTGCAATTTCTTCTGTTGCATTAAGTGCATCATTTATATATCCAGTATAATCTTTTAAAATTGGGAAAAAAGATACCATTGAACTTGTAATATTGCTAATTAATTTAATGCGATCGGCAAAAGTATAATCTTCTGCCTTGTCGATTATAATAACAACTGGTTTTGTAAGCTTCATTTGAGCGGCTTTTTGGTTGAGATCAATTAACATTTCTACAAAGTTAATGCGATCTCTATCAGTCCAATTGCGCCGCCATGCTTCAAAGTTTGGATCTGCGTTAGTTTTGGAATCATGAAATTTTAGAGGAAAATATGTTCCGTTGCCATTCATGATTTGGTGATTTGAAATTTTCCATCTGCGATTATCCATTGCGTCATGACTGTGAGTTAGGATAATTGCGTTTGTAGAATACATCAAATGATTAGTGCCACGATCTGCCATTATTGGCTGTGGGATACCGCTTATTAATCCGGCTTCAGATAGTTGTTTGGCTTTAAGACTAGTTTTAGGCAAAATATATAAACCAACACTTGAACCATATAATCTATACATACCAAAACCGCTAGCTTCGCCAGTATCATTTTGTGCGCCAATATAACCCAATGCCGCGCCGTTTCTTTCTTGGCTTGTTACGCCAGTTGCGTCCATTTCAAGAATATCTGCAGCAATAGCAGGATTTAATGATTTGTTTGCAAATACATCTGCTAAAGTAGTATTATTAGTAGGTGGCACATGTATGACTATTTCTTTACATTGTGATTTATCTACAACAGTTGTTTGTTGTGTTTGTTGATTAGTTGAACTTGAACCACCAACTAAAGATTTTTTTATTGCTTCACCGGGGGTAACTGATCCACCAGTAATAATTTTTTCTTCTTTCTTAATTTCATCTTTTTTCTCTTCCGGAAAACATTTTCTGTCTTTATATGTTTGCGGTTGCGAATAATTCCATCCAGATTCTTCGATATGTGCAAATTGAAATCCCCATTTTGGTATTTCGCTAATATCATATTCCCACATACCAATGCCTTGACCACCATCAACAACGGCAATATTACCTTCAATAGTGTAAAACTTTTGATTTTGATAGTCAACTAAGATAACAACACCCATATGACCAGTTGCATTATTATCTTCTGAATATCTATAAAAAATTGATCCGGCAGTTGGATTTTTTTCAACTGGATATTTATTTGCTTTTATTATTTGGTTTAAAGCATCTTTTGCACCGGCAGTATTGGGAAACCATACCTGAGAATAATAATTCTTATTGATTTCATTAATGATAAACCACGGGAATATAACGCACCAGGCAGCTCCATCTTTTGCAAATTCTGTTCCATTTGCTTTGTCGTATTGCTGCATCATTATATCGCCACCGGCATATAATTTATTAGAATTGCCAATTTCTCTTACTTTCTGCAAATACCAATATTCAGCAATACAAACAATTTGCTTACCTAATGCAGTTGGACTTTGATTTTGTCCTAATACTTCTTGCGCCGTGTACATCTTATCGTTGATCATTAATAAAATTCCTTGTAAGTTTTTGATCCTTTTGGATGATTAAATTGAACGATAGGAATGTATCCGGGAGCATCAACATTTTTGATTAATGTTAATGGTTTCAATTCAGATTTTTCAGGTTTTTGAATAATCTGTGGAATGTTTTTTTTACTTACTGGCATAATATCATTATCGGATCTAAGATTTTTAAATAATTCGGTATTGATATTTTCTTCATTTCCGATATTGATAATATTGTTAATTTCCGGTGTTTTCTTTTTGCAGCACTTGCGCGGCATTTCATCTTCGAGT
>CAZBNQ010000357.1:0-3502 GCA_964493035.1 uncultured Hyphomicrobiales bacterium
AACGATTAGACTGAAAAGTTTTAATCTTTTCATTAGTTTACCATAATTAATTAAACAAAATGTATTTAATATTAATCAAATTTTTATTTTTACCCATTACTATAACACAATTCTTATACCAAAGTTACAATTTTATTAATTTTTTTAAAAATGGGACTTCAAAAATAAAAAAAACCCGGAACTTAACCAGCGGAAACTTCTCAACAACAAGGGGAATTGAGCTGCCGCCTCACAGGGTTTACGGGTCTTCAAAATTCCGGGTGTTTTTTACATCGGGTTTTGATTTCAAAACACATCTCTTCTCAGTACAAAAATAGATTATACTCATAGGAAAAAAAATAACGGCTTTTACGATTTTTTTGTAGAATATAGAAAGGAAAAGTTTGTAGTATTTTATACTACAAACTTTTATTTTTTAACGTAAACGTTTCCAATAATTGGATCACTGGCATTATGGGCTATTATCTTTTGGATTACTGCCGTTCTTAGGATTGCTCCTGCTGGCATTAGCTTCATTCCATTTTCGGTTATTATATCTCTGGTTATTGTCATTCCATCTTTTAATTCTGACAATAAAATTGGTACATCTGTTACTGGAAATTCATCTTTATTATGAGATCTGACATACTGCTCTAATAATACAACCACTCTATGATCATAAAGTCTTTTGGCTTCACTTTGTAATTGTTCCAATGCATCTTTGCTGGATTTGCCAAAATATGATTTCAATTCTTCATAATCTAATACTGCACGGATTATTCTCGATGGAAATGGTATCTGCCACGATTGCAACCTTCCGGGAAATCCGCTACCATCTATATTTTCATATATATGATATAGTATTCTTCCTACTTCATCAAATCTCCTGACACTTGATACAATTTCTTTTGCTGCTGATGGCACTTGCAACATTATATTATCTGTTGGCTTGCCATTTATCATTACAGGTTGTTTTATCAAATTATCCGGTAATGACATTCTTCCTGCATGCGACAAAAATGCTGCAATCTCAACATTTCTTATATCTTCATTTGATAATTTTCTTAATTCTTTTGCTATCCAAACAGCTGCTTCTGCTATTCTCTGCAATGTATCATAGCTGGCTGGAATTCTTGCTTGCATAAATTTGACAGACAACCTTGCCATATCTTGCACATCGCGCTCTAATTCTTCTGCCAAATCGACTAACAATTGATTTTCTTCTTTCATTCGATTCTGAAGACCAATAATTCTCATTGCTGATTTTAGTCTTGCTTCGAGTGCATCTGATATTATTGGTTTAGTTATAAATTCATCCGCACCTTTGTCTAGTGCTTTTATTCTTTCGGCTGAATCTGTAACTCCTGTAACCATTATAAATAATGTATCATTAAAATCTGGATTAGCTCTCAACTTGATCAGCAACTGCATACCATCCATCACTGGCATATTCAAATCGGATAGTACAAGATTTGGATGATGATGATTAATAATATCCCAAGCCTCTTGCCCATCGCTAGCCAACATTATCTTGCATTCAGGCAATACTTTCTTTACTAATTTTTCTAAAGTAAAGGCTACTGCTTGTTCATCATCAACAATTAGTATCGATACATTGCTATTACTCAGCATTTCCTGTCTCCGATTGAGTTGCTAATAATTGGTTAGTACTCATTTGTTTTATTAATATGCTAATTCTTCTATTTGTTACATCAAATGGATTTTCTGGATTTCTTAGTTTGCGATCTGCAAATCCGGTCACCTTAACTACTTGACCTTCCCACAATCCCTTTGATTCTAATATTCTTCGTGCAGAATTTGCTCTATCTGCAGATAATTCCCAGTTAGTATATAAATTTTTTCCGCTATATGCACGACTATCAGTATGCCCTTCAACTTCTACATTGTTTGGAAGTTTTCCAATTTCAGTTGCCAATTTTGTAAGCAGTTCTAATGCTTCTTTTTTAAGTTTCGAACTACCAACTTCGAAGAAAAGGCTCTCTGAAGATTCAATCAATTCAATTCTTAAACCTTCTGTAGTCATTTCAAGGTTTGTAGAAGATAAGATGTTTTCCAGTTCCGGGCGTTCAGCTAATAATCTCTGAACTTCTTTTTTTAGAGTATTTCCAATATCTTCAACTTTTTTTGCTGCATCGATCGAATCTTTTATAGCTTTGATATATGTAGCACCTTTGACTGTATCGCCATTTTTATTATCAAAAGAAATAAAAACCTGATCGGATTTACCCTTTCCTTCGCCTTCGCCTTTTCCGGGTTCGGGTTGTAATTGAAGATCAATAGGTATTGTACGTTTTCCGGTAAGAAAATTAAATGCACCGGGATCTTGGAAATAAGCAGCAACTTGTTGTTTTACTTGTTCGCTCGAAGCAAGAATCCACATAACGATAAAGAAAGCCATCATAGCAGTAACGAAGTCGGCATAAGCTACTTTCCATGCACCTCCGTGATGACCGCCATGACCGCCTTTTTTTACTTTCTTTATTATAATCGGCTGTTCTTTATGCCCATGTTCTTGTTCATCTGCCATTTTATAGCCTTAATTTTTATTTCTTAATATTTTCTTCGGTTTCTTTGAATGATGGTCTATTTTCAGGATCAATTGATCTACGTCCGTATTCAACAGCAACAGTTGCTGGAGCACCTTTTGCAAATGAAAGCAATGATGCTTTTATGCAAATAAGATATTTACCTTCGATTGAGGCCATTCTGCCCATTAGAGATGCAATCGGACCAAACACACCATAAGACATCAATACGCCCAAGAATGTACCAACAAGAGCCGAACCTACGTGGTGACCTACTGCTTCGGCACCTTCATTGATCGAACCCATCGTGATGATAATACCAAGCACCGCTGCAACGATACCAAGACCGGGAAACGCGTCTGCTACAACTTGTAGAGATGCAGCCGGTTGATGTTCTTCTTCATGAAGTGCTTCCAAATCCAAATCCATCAATTCTTCGAGATCGTGTGCAGGTACGCCACCGGAAAGCACTACTTTAAGTGTATCGCAAAGAAACTCCACAGCATGGTGATTTGCCAAAAACGTAGTATATTTAGAAATAATTGAACTTGATTCGGGATTTTCTACGTGTTGTTCTAATGCAATCAAGCCTTCGCGCTTAGCAAATTGAAACAATTCATACATCATTTTCAACAAATCCAGATAAGCTTGTTTGTTTACTTTCGGTGGTTTTAAAGTAGCCAAAGCACCGGAAATAATTTTCTTTACAGTCGGCAGAGGATTTGCAATCAACATAGACCCCATAGCCGCACCGATAATAATCCAATACTCAGCAGGTACGAATAGAGTCAAAGGGTTACCGCCCGACATCATAAATCCGCTTATAAGAGCGACAAATACTAAGCCCACACCTATTAATACAAACATTTCAAGTCCTTGATATTATTTATTTTCTTTTATCTTTTTCAAAATCGTTTCGTTCAACGGCTCAAACTTCAATGCTTGATTCCAAGCATCGATTGCTTTATTTTTTTCAT
>CAZBNQ010000358.1:0-3458 GCA_964493035.1 uncultured Hyphomicrobiales bacterium
TGTTGCATTTGCGTATAATGGATTAGGCAAATATAAAGAAGCTTATGATTTTCTAATCCAGACTTATTCAGCACGTTATGTTGCATTTGCGTATAATGGATTAGGCAAATATAAAGAAGCTTATGATTTTCTATACTACTCATCTTCAAATCGTGAAAAATTGTTTCATGAGAGATATTCTCAAGAAATATATCAGATGCAAAATCGGATGGAAATAGAAAAAAAGGATAAAGAAATTGAATATAATCGGACAATTAGTTTATATCAGACAATAGTATTGGTTGCAGTAATATTACTGATTATGGGTTTGGCTGTTGGCTATTATTTCAAACTGAAATTTACAAAGCGAAAAAATGAACAGTTAGAGAAAAGTGAAGAATTGCTCAGAGAAGCAAATTCGCAATTGAAAGAACTAAACTCAACAAAGGATAAATTTTTCTCAATAATAGCACATGATTTGCGAAATCCATTAGGCTCATTGAAGGTAATAACTGAATTGTTGGATGATAATTTTGATATGATCAACGAGACTGATAGACGCGAATTTGTAACTGAAATGAGATTTTCGAGCAAGCAGATATATGAATTGCTCGAAAATTTATTGACATGGGCTCGTTCGCAAAGCGGCAGAATTGAATTCAAACCTGATTATATTAATATTCATTTCATGGTATCGTCATTATTTAATTTGTTAAATAATCAAGCAAACAAAAAAAATATTAATTTAATTTCTGAAATCGATAATAATTTATTAATTTGGTGTGATCCAAATATGTTGAATACGGTATTAAGAAACTTAATATCAAATGCTATTAAGTTTACTAATACAAATGGCATAGTCAAAGTAAGTGCCGGAATAATCGATAGAAAAAGTTTAGAAAATAGTGGAATAAATTTGCAGAAATACGACAAGTTTGTGGAAATTAAAGTAGCAGATAATGGCGTCGGAATTTCTGAAAATGACATCAACGGTTTATTTAGAATAGATGTAGCAAAATCAACAATAGGCACTTCAAAAGAAAAAGGCACAGGGCTCGGTCTGATTATTAGTAAGGAATTTATTGATAAGCACGAGGGGATTATTAGAGTCGAATCTACGCAAGGCATAGGAACAGAATTTATTATTGTTCTCCCATTGATATAAGGAATTATATAGGTCTTGAACGAACAAGACTTAAATATTGCCAGAAACGAAACTGTTGATATGAATATCAACGGATTTAAGCTTTTGGATGATTCTCTGATTGCAATGCTTTCGGCATTGAATGATATTGCATTTATATTGGATAGCGAAACTCAAATTATTCTTGAATGTAATAATAAGTCGCTGAAGTCTCTTGGTTATCAAAAACACGAAATTCTTGGCAAGCATATTTCAATTTTACATTTCACTGGCAATTATTTTGAAGAACTACTGAGTTCTATTGGAGATTCTAATATAAGCGAGCTAAAAGAAGCTTACATTCAGAAAATCAATGGAGAATTTCTACCTGTCGAGCATTATCTTTCGTTTATCAATATAGATAAAAAGTTGTTGCTGTATGTATTAAAAGATATATCAAAGAGAAAAATTGTAGAAAAAGCTCTTATTGAAAGCGAGAAAAGATATAAAAAGATTTCTGAATTGTCTGTTGATTCTGCTATTAGTTCTATAATTGCTCCTGATGGAAGTTACAAACGCGAATGGGCAATAGATAACTTTATCAAAAAACTTGGATATACTATCGATGAGATAAGCAGCTTCGAAGATTGGGGCAAAATTATACATCCGGACGATAAAGAGATTTTTAGAAAAGGACTGCAAGATATTTCTCATGGCAAGTATGTTTCTGATGAATTTAGAGTTGTTGCCGGCAATGGTGATATTTATTGGGTTGAAAATTCTATATATGCCCAATATGATCCGGACGACAGAAGAATTCATATAATTAGTACATATAAAGATATTAGTTTAAGAAAAAATTCAGAGCAATTGATTAATGATACAAAAAATCGATTGTTGACTGTGTTGGATGGATTGGATGCCGGAATCAATGTAGTAAATATTGCCAGTAAAGAAATTTTGTATGCAAACGAAATTGTAAAATTTGAATACGGCGATAATATAATTGGCAAAAAATGCTTTGAAGTATTCAAGCATTGCCAAGCTAGCCCTTGCGATTTGTGCAATCATAAAAAAGCTAAAGGCTTTGATGCCGAAGAAGGAGATTACTATACTTGGGAATTTTATAATCCTGATGACAAGACTTGGGTAAATTTGGTTGATAGGGCAATCAAATGGATTAATGGTGATATTGTGAGACTTCAAACTGCTTTCGATATCACAAATATCAAGAATTATGAACATATTCTATCATCAAGGAATAAAATTTTATCTTCAATTAGTGCTTCTGCCGAAAAATTATTGATGTCTGATTCAGTAATGGAAGTAATAGAAGAGACTTTTGAAATGATTGGAAGCGCATTAAATGCATGCTCAATTTCTTATTATGAAATTCAAAAACATATTTTTGATTATTTATTTGTGCCTGTCAAAATATGGCAATCGCGAAGATGCAAGAAAGATATTAAAAGTATTGCTATTAATCCTGATGATTGCAATAATTCAAAAGATGGATTTGTACTTTTGGATTGTTTCAAAGAACAAATTGAATTGAGTGGTGCTGCCAATCCTATTATTTTACCTGTTGTATTTAGCAATAGAGTAGATGCAGTTATTGTGATTGAAACATTTAAAGAATCTGCTGAATTAGCAGAATTAGAATTAGATTCGCTTAAGATTTTTTCGAATTTGATTTCTACTTCGATGAAAAGAAATCAAACAATTAATGATTTGAAGCAAAGCAGAAATGATATGACTCTTGCTAATGAACAAAAGACAAAGTTTATGTCGATTATTGCTCATGATTTGAAGAGTCCTTTCTCGTCATTTGTTGCAATGCTCGAAGAGCTTAATAATAATTTTGATGATATTAGAATATCCGAATTGAAAGAAATAGCTTCTGATATTCATTCTTATTCTGATAACTTATATAAAATGCTTGTCAATTTGCTCGATTGGGCAAGCTCGCAGACTGGCAGAATTAGATTTGAACCTTGCGAATTTGAATTGAGATCAAATGCAGAACATGAAATTGTTGTGCTCGAAAAAAATGCTTCAGCCAAAGGTATTACAATTAAAAATGAACTGCCGGATAATCTGATTGTCTTTGCAGATTTGCCTATGATAATGACTGTGTTTAGAAACTTAATTAATAATGCTATTAAATTTTCTAATCCTGATTCAGATATTATTATCAAAACAATGGATGATATTCAGCTAATAAAACTTATTGCAGATAGTTCAAAATTAGTTCTGACCGACGATTTCAAGAGTAGATATGTTGTTGTTGCAATCCAAGATTCAGGAATTGGTATTTCTGATGAAAATTTAAATAAACTATTCCGGATTGATGTAT
>CAZBNQ010000359.1:0-3454 GCA_964493035.1 uncultured Hyphomicrobiales bacterium
ATTTTTTAAGTGGCAATAAAATTTACTATTCATGGCATAAGTTTAAATCATGGGAAGAAGTTTATTATCAACCAAAAAATTATCTATTAACAAAAATTGTCAAAAACAAATCTGGTGTTATTTTTGTTATAGGCGAGAATGGATTTGTTATGAAATATGACTATTATTAAATTACAATTTTAAGAATGACTATTAAGGAATAAAATGGAATACCAAAATATTATCGAAACCATTAATAAACTATTTATATCAGTAGATAATCGCGAATGGGATAATCTTAAAGACATATTCAACACCGAAGTATGGCTTGACTACAGCTCAATGAATGGTTCTGAGCCCAGTTTATTATCAATTGATAGCATAATTGAATCATGGAGTGCATTTTTGCCGGGATTCGATTCTACTCATCATCAAATTGCAAACTTTGTAGTAGATAATGATAATGATAATGCAAAAGTATATTGTTATGGCAGCGCAATTCATTATATCAAAAATGTTTCCGGTATAAATTTTTGGACTGTTTTAGGAACTTATGATTTTGATCTTCATAAACATCTGAATTCTTGGATTATTGATAAAATGAGTTTCAATTTTAAATTTTCGTTGGGTAATAATGATTTACCAGCTATAGCATTAGATCGGCGGAAAAATATTTAATATATATTA
Organism: uncultured Hyphomicrobiales bacterium; assembly: GCA_964493035.1. Classification (GTDB taxonomy): domain Bacteria; phylum Bacteroidota; class Ignavibacteria; order Kapaibacteriales; family UBA2268; genus JAUQWR01. The sequence goes on from CAZBNQ010000359.1 coordinate 667, forward strand.
AATTTCAGCGCAATGTTATATACTTTGCAATTACTCGTTCAATAATCTGCTTGCTTAATATAATTAAAATTATTAGTTTGGGAATAATTGCTTGTAATTCATGGTGTAATTTTTTGTTATGGCTGATTATTCAATAAATGAATTTCCAAAATCGCGGATTGCCACAATAGATATTGGAAAGATTGGCAGACAAAAGCATCATATAGCTGCTATTCTTGAAATTGACGTTACTAATACAAGAAATTTATTAAGAACATATCGTAAGTCTAATTCAAATATTTCGTTCAATGCATGGCTTATAAAAGTTATAAGCCATACAGTATCATCCAATGCATCAGTTGCTTCATTCTTATATTCCAAAAGAAAGCAGATAATATTTGATAGAATCAATGTATCTCTTTTGGTTGAAAAAGATTTAAATGGACACAAAGTACCTTTTCCTCTTCTAATCGAAAATGCCGCAAATTTAGAACTTGATGAAATTAATGATTTGATACTAAATGCAAAATCTGCAGCAACCGGCATTAACGATATTGTATTAAACCAAAAACCAAAATTAATTGAACGTCTATATTACTATTTACCTTCAATTATTAGGAATTATGCCTGGAAATTGATGCTGTCAAAACCAAAGTTTGTATTTGCCAAAATGGGCAATATTGCTATCAGCTCTGTAGCAAGCGTCGGCACATCAAGTTCTTGGTTTATACCTATTTCAATTCATCCAATATCATTTGGTATAAGTTCTATCTCCAAAAAGCCTTGGGTTGTAGATGACAAAATTGAAATCAGGGAAATATTAAACTTTTCAATTTTAATCGATCACGACGTGGTTGATGGCATGCAAATGGCAAAATTCATTAAAGATTTAAGCAAAAATATTGAAACAGGAATTTTTCTAAAATGACAAAATTTTTTGTTACCTTATTTGCAATGGCACTTAACTGCTATATATCATTAGCAAATACAAATAATTCCGACACTGTTTCGAGCTCTACAATCTATAAAGCAGTTGGGCTTACAGGTGCATATTATGCCGCCTCGATGTATGTATTAGGCAAAACTTGGTACAAAGATAAAGATTTAGTTCCATTCCACTTTTATAATGATAATGCCGGATATAATCAAGTTGATAAATTAGGTCATGTGTTTGGTTCTTATGTATATAGCTATGCCGGCTATAATATCATGAAAAACATTGGCTTAAGCAGGAATGAATCTTTAATATTTGGTGGATCGCTTGGGCTTATACTCCAGACACCTATTGAAATAATGGATGGCATACACGAAGGATATGGCTTTTCCTGGGGCGATATGATAGCAAATTCTCTTGGCTCTGCTATTGTTATAAGCCAGGAATTGCTTTTTGATGAGCAGATCGTGAAATATAAATTCTCATATTGGGAATCTGAATATTCCACAAAAGCTAATGGAATGCTGGGAACTAATCATATTAATCGTATTCTAAAAGATTATAATGGACAGACTTACTGGATAAGTATCCCGATAAAATCAATATATAACAACGAAATAATACCAGATTATCTTAATATCGCTTTAGGCTATGGAGCTAATGGGATGTATGGAGAATTTGCCAACGAAAAATCTTATAAAGGAATTGAATTACCAGAAGCAAAGCGCTACAGACAATTTCTTTTATCATTAGATATAGATTGGACAAAAATAAAGACTGATTCAGACTTGTTAAATACAATTTTGCAAGGAATGGTATTTATCAAACTGCCTTTTCCGGCATTAGAATACAATACAAAAAATGAAGTGAAGCTGCATTGGCTTTTTTATTGAGTTACAAAGGATTGTTTTATAAATCTAAATTTATTTACTTAAGTATTTAATGGTTTCTTTGAGCAAGCCCACAAGTTCATTAAAATCTTTAGCAGGGATCTGAACATCTTTTTTAGATTCTTTTTTTTCAGGTATACTTGGTTTTATATCAAGAAGCATAGTACCAAAAAGAGAAGGATGTTTTTCTTCGCGAGCTTCGAGTTCAAGATATTTTTTAAGTTGGTCTTTAGCACCTTTAAGCGAAAGTTTTTCGTCGCGGATTAATTTTTTAATATACTTAATAATCTTTAAGTCTCGTTCGGAATAAACTCTATTGCCTGCCCTATTTTTTCTAGGCTTAAGTTGCTCAAATTCTTTTTCCCAGTATCTGAGAATATGTTGCTCTTCATCGACCAACTTGCTGATTTCACTAATAGAATAATAGAGCTTTTGCATAAATTTGTCAATTACAATGAATTAATTAGTAAAGACCAAAGTGCAAAATAAAAAAATAAATCGTCAGAAAAAAAGGTTTTATTATCAAAAAAATATTATTATATTTGTAATCTTTGATTTATTAGATTTATAAGGAAGCGTTATGGAAAAATACGTTGTAAATCCTGTGGTAGTAAGAATGCGCGAATCATCACGCGGTTCTGTTTATCAATCAATTGTAGCTATGGGATTCCGCGCTCGCCAAATTAATGATTTTATAAAAGCTGAACTTAACAATCGTATGGCTGATATCATCCCAAATACAGATGAATCAGAAGGTGCTAATTTCGATCAAATATCGATTAGCCGCGAATTCGATCGCTTGCCTAAACCAACTTTCATAGCAATGAAAGAAATTTACGAAGATAAGCTCAAATTTGAAATTCCTAAAGAAGAAGAACCGGAATTTTAATTTTTCGCAGATTTATATATTCAAATGGGCTGTTTCTTGCGATTCAGCCCATTTTATTTCTTTAACTTACAATATATATCTGCTCAAATCATTGTT
>CAZBNQ010000360.1:0-3454 GCA_964493035.1 uncultured Hyphomicrobiales bacterium
TGCTACAAAAGGCAAATTGTATTATGGCTTTTATTGGTATGGAATCATTGAATCCGGATAGTTTGAGCGATGTAAATAAAAAACAAAACAAAGTTGAAGAATACAAAATGCTTTTCAACAAGCTACATCAAAGAGGCATATTAACTTTTAACGGACTGATTATTGGACTGGATAGCGATACAATTGATTATTATGTTTCATTACCGGAAAAACTTGATGAGATTGGTATTTCAGCAATTCTAACTTCTATCGCCGTTCCAATATTTGGCACTCCATTATATCATAAAATGAATTCAGAATCGCGGCTTATTGATTATGATATAAGCCATTACGAAGGCGATCATCTTGTTTTCAATCATCCCATCCTAAGCAATGAATCAATCACTAATGCTTATAAATATATAAATTCTAAATTTTATTCAAATAGAAAAATCATTAAAAGATTGTTTAAGTTCATAATCGGAATTAGAAAATTCAATAAATTTAAGAACTTTCCAATCAAGCTTTTTGTAACCATGTTTGTATATCTGAAACTAACAATTTTCCAAAGGCATCATGCAGAAGAAAAAGTATTTTCGAATGATAATAAGAAGTCTACAAGCGCATATTCAGATATAATACAAGAATGGGAAAAAGATCTTTGCAAAAAAGATTTAATTTTTAACGAAACATATCGTCTTTGATGAAGTTAAGACAATGGGATCGAATGATTGATAAATCAATTATGTTTAGAATGATTTAAAACCTTCGGATAATCGAAAAAAGGCTCAAAAGGGGTATGGCTGAATAATAGTACTTTAACCGGAACTATTCCGGATAATTATTCATCTTTGACCGGAGGACTTATGAAACGCACGTCTTTTGTTGCAATTATTATTGCAATCATATCAATTTTTCCATCTAATGGAAAGTCTGAAAATATCTCAATATTATTTGTGGGAGATACTCACTCAAACCTAAATCCAGGTGGTCCTCGCGATGCCAACCTTCAAGGTTCGATTGGAGGTATTGCTCGAGCAGCCACAGTAGTAATGCAAGAAAAAATGAGCAATCCCGAAAATACTCTGTTCTTCCATGCAGGTGACTTCTCTATAGGAAATTTCTTCTATAATGTGCATTTTGGAGTACCTGAATTGGTAATGCTCAATTCGATGGGTTGTGATGCGATGGTATTGGGCAATCATGAAGCAGATTTGGGCATAAATACTTTAAATACTATTTTCACTAATGCTCAAGCACAACTACAAACACCACTATTCCCTTTTATTAGTTCCAATTTGATTAGAATCAATGATAATGATTGGCAGGAACTCTCAACCCACACTATCCCTTTCAAAACATTTGTTAAAGGCAATGATGGATTTAAAATTGGAGTATTTGGGCTTACTCATCCGTGGGGAAATATGGGATTGGACGAGAGCAAAGCAGCATTTGCACCTGATTATTCTCAAATAATACCTCAAGTTATCAACGCATTAAAAAGCCAAGGATGTAATGCAATTGTGATGCTTTCTCACCTCGGAGTTTATAATGACAGCGCAATTGTTCGTCAATTTGATGGTATCGATCTTGTTATTGCTGCACACGACCATTATACTTGGAAACACCCTATTAAAGTAAAATCTCCTTCAGGTGATAAAGTTCCTATCGTTCAGATTGGGGCTTTTTATGAAAATGTTGGAAAAGTTAATATTCATTATAATAAGCATACAAAAAAAATTAATAACATTAGCTTTTGTATGATTCCATTGACAGATGATATCCCGGAACAAACGGTATTCAAATCTATTGTCGAAGGATTAAAATATCAAATCGAACAAATACACGGGCCCGTATATTCACAACAAATTGGTACTGCTCATTCAGATATTTTCGAGCAATCGACCATGAATATGATTTTAAGGGATTCAGTCTATACTCCGGCAGGTAATTTAGTTTGCGACGCTTTCAGAGGATTTGGTCAAACCCAAATTGCAGTAACTCCTAATGGAAGTATTTGCCAAAAAATCAATAAGGGTCCTATTACCCGCGAAGACGTTTTTAAATTTGTGGGTTATGGCTATAATACGGTTAATGGAAAAGGCTTTAGAGTAAATACTTTTAAGCTATATGGAGCCTATATACTAGGATTTCTGCAAAATGGATTGAACGAAATGAATATATCAGATGATTTTTTGGTTCAGGCTTCAGGATTAAGATATACATGTGCCAAAGATAAATTCAATGATAATATTGTTTTAAGCAGCGCAAAAATCGATGGAATAGATATTGAGCCTTATTCAGAATATACTGTTACAGCTAATGAATATGTTCTTGCATATTTGGATTTGCAGAATATTCCATACACACTTATTGGCAATTTCAATCCTGATATGACAGAATACGACATAATTGTCAATTATATTCTGAATTCACCGGACTTTTTATATAAACCTCAAGAAAACTTTCTGCCAAATGATGAATTCTTCCGTCAAATCAATCAAACAGCTTCTCCTAATCCATGTTATGATTTGATCGATATTTCATTTGAATTAGGACTCTCAGAGCCATATACTATTGAAATCTACAACAGCTCGGGATTGTTAGTCAAAACATTGTCAGGAATATCTGCCGGAAAATCAAAAGAACATAATTTGATAAACACTTCAAATTTTGCTGCAGGTGTATATTTCTATAATATAATATGCAATACAAATAGAATTAGTGGACAGTTTGTCAAAATCAAATAATTGCAATAATGCCATCTGAAATAATATTTTCAGATGGCAAATTCATTTTTAGGAGGACTTATGAAATACAAATTATTATTATGGATTATATCCATATTATTTGCCAATCCATTAATAAGTATTGCCGATACTATACCAATTTATTATCTAAGCGATACACACTCAAATCTCACTCCGAGCGGACCTCGAAACACAAATCTTGAAGGTACTGTTGGAGGAATTGCAAGAGCTGCTAGCGTAATTGGTCAAGGTAAAACAAATCCAAATGCACTATTCTTCCACGGTGGGGATTTCTTTATTGGAGATTTATTCTTCAATGTACAATTTGCGGTACCTGAACTTTCAATTTTACAAAATCTTGGCTGCGATGCTATGGTTTTGGGCAATCATGAAGCAGATTTGGATATAAATACTCTCAATCAAGTGTATTTATCTACTTTGCAACAAACTGGAGAACTATTTCCATTTATTTCTTCCAATTTGCAAAAAGTCAATACAAGTGATTGGAACGAAGTAAAAAACAACATTATTGAATATAAAATCTTTACTAAAGGTGAGAAGCAATACAGAATCGCAGTATTTGGGATGACTCATCCTTGGGGAAATATGGGGCTGGATACTAATAAAGCAAAATTTGAATCAACAAAGAATGAAATTTTTTCAAGAATTGATAGCACAATAAAAAAAATAAAAAATGAGGGTTGCGATGCTATTATCATGCAATC
>CAZBNQ010000361.1:0-3446 GCA_964493035.1 uncultured Hyphomicrobiales bacterium
TAAACTAATCAAAGATAATAGTATTTCACGAACAATTTTCCATATTTTACATATTTCTTCATTTCTTATTGGTTCAATATTAAATTTTTCTGAATTTTTATAATTATCCAAATTTATTTGGTTAATAGCTTCTGTAATTTCATCATAATTTTTCATAAATCACCTTTATAAAAGTTTATATAATAATAAAATAATTAACAAATCCTGCTGCGACCAAACCAATATTAATCAGTTTGGTCAATTGACAATTAAGACAGAATTTCTCTCCAATTGATAAGAATAAGTTGATATTAATAAAATAAATATATTTGGAACTGAAGTTTGCATAGTATTCTAAAACAAAAATTGCAAATATTCTTTTTTTCAAATATTTGCAATTTTATACTTATATGCAATGATTATTTTTTGAAATCACGCTGTTATGTCGTTGATATTATTATGATTAATAAAATATCACCAACTTAATTATATTAGTTAATATAAAATACATAGAAAATTCTAATCATCACTAATATTTTTCTCAATTCTTCTATCAGGAATCAACCATACAATGGCTAGAATAATAAAAATTGAAAGTGATGCAAATGACGAAATAAATGCTAAAGGAATCGATAATGCATAAAGAACTACAGACATAATTCCTTTATAATCTTTGCCTATAGCCGTTTTTAGTATAGTATCTTCGCCATGTGTTTTGATGATTGTGTTGGATAGTATGAAGTAAGCAACGCCAGCCATAAAAAGTATAAATCCATAAACGGCAACCGGCAATTGTTCAAAATTGTTTTCGCCAGACCAAGCAGTGGCAAATGGGATTAGCGAGAGCCAAAACAAAAGATGTGTATTTGCCCACAAAATTGCACCGTTTACTTTTTTGACAGTATACAGCAAATGATGATGATTGTTCCAATATATTGCTATATAAACGAAGCTCAAAACGTAGCTTAGAAATTTTGGAATAAGAGGTTTGATAGATAGCCAGTCGGTGCCATGAGGTACTTTTAATTCTAACACCATGATTGTAATTATTATAGCGATAACACCATCGCTAAAAGCTTCTAATCTATTCTTTTTCATAAGCACACAATTTAGTTGACACTAATAATTTTGAATATTTGACGAATAAATAAGAATAAATTTGAAAAAAAAAGCTGCCTCATTAATTGAAGCAGCTCCTTTAATGCAAAAGCATTGATTAATAATTATCGATTTGGGCGCGTTGTAATTTATCAGAATAGTCGACATAAACAGTTTTCCATTCAGTAAATATATCGAATACAGTCCAGCCACCTTCGCGATGACCATTGCCAGTACCTTTAACACCACCGAAAGGCATGTGAGCTTCAGCGCCGATTGTTGGAGCATTGATATAAGTAATACCAGCTTCGATATCGCGAATAGCTCTAAATGCATCATTGACATTCTTAGTAAATATCGATGAAGACAAGCCAAATTCTACAGAATTTTGCAATTCGATAGCATGATCTAAAGAATCAGCTTTGCTTACAGCTAAAACAGGACCAAAGATTTCTTCTTGGAAAATAGTATCGCCTTTTTTGACATCTGCAATGATAGTTGGTTTGTAGAAATTACCTTTAGCCAAATCACCATCAGTAATTCTTTCGCCACCGCATACTAATCGATTTCCATCAGCTAAAGCTTTTTGAACGTAGCCGTGAATAGTTTCGAGCGAAGGAGGATTGATAACCGGACCCATTTCAGTGCCAGCTTCCAATCCGGGACCAACTTTCAATTTATTTGCTCTTGTAGCAAGCATATCAATAACGGTATCATAAACATCTTTATGAATGATTAGGCGAGAAGTAGCAGTACATCTTTGTCCGGTAGTACCGAAAGCACCCCACAAAGCACCATCGACAGCCAATTCAAGATTAGCATCATCCATAATGATTTGAGCATTTTTGCCACCCATTTCGAGAGATACTTTTTTGTTTAATCTACCGCAAATTTCGCCGATTTTGCAACCGATATCAGTAGAGCCAGTAAATCCTATAACGTTGATTTCCGGATGCTCAACAATGAGATTGCCCATAGAGCCAGTGCCTGTAACAAGGTTGAATACACCAGCAGGAATGCCGGCTTCTTCCATAATTTCAGCAAAAATAACACCAGAATGAGGTGATTCTTTAGAAGGTTTGTAAACAACAGTATTGCCAGCAGCAATAGCCGGTAAAATTTTCCAAGAAGGAACAGCAACCGGGAAGTTCCAAGCTGTGATTACACCAACAACACCAATAGGAACTCTAAAAGACAAGTTCATTTTATTATCGAGTTCGCTAGGGACAGTATGCCCGAAAAGGCGTCTAGTTTCAGAAGCAGCATAATAAGCAGTATCGATAGCTTCTTGCACATCGCCTTCAGTTTCGAAAGTAGGTTTGCCCATTTCGCGAGTCATGATACGGCCTAATTCTTGTTTGCGACGATTAAAAATATCGCCAACTTTGCGAAGCAAATCGCCACGCTTAGGAGCAGGAACTAATCTCCATTTTTTGTAAGCTTCGCGAGCAGCTTTTGCAGCATTGTCTACATCCTGAAATTCTGAAAATGCAAATTCGCCAATAATATCTTCGTTATTTGCTGGGTTTATGTTTTTGAAGGTCTTGCCTGAAACAGCATCGACCCATTGACCATTAATGTAATTTTTAAATTTTTCCAATTTTCTCACTCCACAAATAAAAATTTCCGATTAAAAAAATTCATTTAATAAATACGTCATGGCAAAATATAAATTCTTTTCTAAATATTCAAAATATAATTTTTTGTTTAATAAGTTTTTTTACATAAACAAAAATCTAAACCAATAAATTTTTTTAACATGTTTTTTTTATGTAAATTAATATAAATTAAATTATTTTTTTTGAATAACGGGTGTTTATTTGCATTATATTGTTGATAAAACAGAACTTGTTTCAGAAGATAGAGCAAAAGCAAAGTCTAAAAGCTTAAATAATCAAATAGAAGGCAAGCCTTGCCTTAGTCTGATTATGCCCGTATATCAAGAAGAAAAAATAATAGAAAACCAGCTCAAAAGATTTCCTAAGTCAATTAGAGAAAAGTATAATTTTGAATTAATAGTATCAGATGGTGGGAGTAGCGACAAGACAGTCGAAATAGCACGTAACTATGCAGATATAGTAGTTGTTCATGACAAGCCATATCGCCAGACTATTTCAGAAGGCAGAAATAGAGGCGCAGAAGTTGCTAATGCCGATGTTTTAGTGTTTTTGAATGCTGATTCTTATCCTGAAAATATTGATGATTTTTTCCTTTTTATTTCTAATTGGGCAAAAGGTTCTTCAGTTTCTGATGGTATTGCTGTTGCTTGTTATGTTACTGCTTTCCCTGAAGAAATTGTTTTGAAAGATAAACTTTTCTATTCATTCCATAATTTCTATGTTAGAGTTCTTAATTTTATTGGTTTAGGA
>CAZBNQ010000362.1:0-3436 GCA_964493035.1 uncultured Hyphomicrobiales bacterium
GATTTGCACAAAGACAAAAGCAAAAAGCTATTATCAGAAATTATAATTCAATATAAAAAAGAATTCAATTTATCTTATTTATATTTTGTACCTCTTTATATTGATGATAAACTCTCCGGTTTGATGGGATTAGAATCAAAAAGCAAAGTCGATCCTAAAATTGAATCTTTAGAATCTCTAATCAACTTGGTTGGTGATATATTTATTAATGCAATTAATAAACGTTATATTGATATTAAAATAAGTGAAAGTGAGAATAAATATAGAGAATTGGTTGATAATGCTTATTCTGCTATTATTAAACTTGATATAAAAGGAAGAATTGTTTTTATAAATGAATATGCTCAAAAATTACTTGATTTTGACCATTCTAAAGATAATTCTAAACTTATTAAATCTATCCTTCCTAATTATATCAACGACTCAAACTTTAACATTGCAAATTATTTTGCTAAAGAAAATAATAATACATTTATTTATGAATCGGAATATAAAACAAATCTTGGCAAACATATTTGGATGCTTTGGAACAATAAACCAATATTTGATGAAGATGGAAATATTAACGGCCTTATTTCCATAGGCACTGATAATACTATTCAAAAAGAATCAAAAAGAGAATTACAAGAATTGCTCCTTGAAAGACAAATTTATTTAGACAATTCACCAGTCGGTATAGCCTATACAAACGATAGAAGGATTGTATGGACTAATAAATCCTTCGAAAAACTATTTTTGTATGATGGAAAGCAACATATTGGGGCAAGTGCTGAGATAATTTTCACAAACAATCAGGAATATCAAAAATTTGTTAAAGAAGGTTTGAAAGTACTTTTAGCTGAGGATTCTTTCACAAAAGAAGTCAAACTCAGAAGAGCCGATAATTCTACTTTTTGGTGTAGTATTATTGGAAAAGCTGTTAATCCATCTTCGTTAAGAGGTGGTTTTTTATGGATATTGCACGACATTTCTGCCAAAAAAGAACATGAAGAGCAAATCAAGCTTAACGAAAATAGATTAGAATCTCTTTTAAAACTTTCACAAATGATTAATGCATCCGACGAAACTATTTGGAATGCTGCTTTGTTTGAATCTATTAAATTGACAAAAAGCCAAATTGGATTTATTTATTATATCGATGATCATACTAATAGTTTCCGAACACTTACTTGGGCTATTGATAATGATAAACCATTTGCACCTTCTCCAAGATTCATCCAAAACTTGAATTTATTCAACCATTCCTTGAAGTTGAGGCAACCATTCATCAATAACATTGCAAATGTTGTTGATACCCAGACAGATATAATAATTTTTAAATTTATGACTGTTCCTTTATTAGTAAATGGCAAATTATTCGCTATTGTGGGTTTAGCAAATAAAGATGAAAATTATAATGAAACTGATCAAATTCAAATGAAACTTCTTTTGGATACAGTTTGGAAAATTATTGACAGAAATAAAAATGAAGCAAAAATCAAATATGACATACAAATAAATAAAGTTTTAGCAGAAATTAGCAAAGAAGTGCTCTCATCAAATCTATCTTTGCAGAGATTTGCTTATCTTGTTCATCATGTTACTATGGAGCTCACTGAAAGCAATTTGGGATATATCTCAGAAATTGATGAAAAAACTGGAAATAATATCAGCATTGTTATTTCTGATGGATCTAAATATGAACTGAATGAATCAAGACTAATTCATAATAAATCCAAACATGGATATAAAGGCTTGCTTGGATTTTCTTTAAATTCTCTCAAAGGTAATTATTCTAATAATATTTCTGATCATGAAGCATTTTTGAGCCTTTCAGACAATAAAGTTAGTTTGAATAATTTTTTGGCTGTGCCGGCAATCGCTAATGATAAATTAATGGGTCAAATTGTATTAGCTAATTCTTTGAGGAACTATACCGAGCAAGATATTATTACAATTGAAAGAATTGCTAATATTTTGGCTTTAGCTATTCATAGATACCGTACGGAAGAAGAACTTAAATATGCTACTGAACAAGCTGAAAAGGCAAATCGAGCAAAAAGTGAGTTTTTGGCTAATATGTCGCATGAAATACGTACTCCAATGAATGCAGTACTTGGATTTACAGATTTGTTGTTTAACGATATAAAAGATGATAAGCACCTTTATTACCTCAAATCAATTAAAACATCCGGAAATACTTTGCTAAATTTGATTAATGATATCCTTGATTTATCTAAGATTGAAGCAGGCAAAATGCAGATAAAACCAGAGCCAAGCGATATTAAAGAACTTTTAAGAGAAATTGTGGATATGTTTTCACTCAAGATTGTTACTCAAAATATTGAGATTAAACTATCCATAAATCCTATGATACCTAATACTTTATTGATTGATAATCTCAAAATCAAGCAAATATTATTGAATTTAATCGGTAATGCAGTCAAATTTACTGAAAAAGGATTCATTGAAGTTATTTTATCTTTCGAAGATTCAGACAAACAAGATGAGATCAATCTTTTGCTTATCATTAAAGATACAGGAATTGGAATTCCTGAAAGTCAAAAACAAGTCATATTTGAGTCTTTCCAACAACAAGAAAACCTCGATACTGCAAAATATGGAGGCACTGGATTAGGTCTTTCGATCACTAAAAAGCTGGTCGAATTGATGAAAGGCAAAATTGAATTGAACAGCGAAATTAATAAGGGTACTGAGTTTAAAATATTTATTCCAAATATAAAAAAATATGCTCATGATATAAATTCTGGGTTTGTTAAATTTGATTTAAATAAAATAAGGTTCCATCATAGCAATGTCTTATTACTCGACTTCGATAAAAATGAATTTGAATTTTTCTACGAAATATTGACCAACTTTGGTTTATCTGTTTTTTCTGACAATTCCCACAATGATCCACATGAATTGCTTGTCAATTATTCTCCTGATCTTATTATTATCGATATTAAACCAAAACAAATTGATAATATCTCATTGATAGAACAAATAAAACTTATTAAATCATTAATAGGCAAACCATTTTTTGCACTTTTTGCATCCCTCGAAGAAAAGAATAAAAAAGAATCTATGTCAATTGTCTTTGATGATTATCTATCGAAACCAACTAACAACGAAGATCTGTGTACAGTATTGAGCAATTATTTAGAAATTGAGACAATCGACAACTCAAGTGTCATCAATACCAAATCAATAAAAATGCATTTAGATAATAAGGCATTGATTGATGACATTCTAATTAAAATCGAAGAAGTACTTTCTAATGGGGATATGGACGAAATAATTGAATTTGCTGATATTCTTCTTTCAAATTCGAGCGCTTATCACTTAAACTTTATTATTCCTATTGCTGAATCTTTAAAAGAGTATGCAAATACTTACGATATTGAGAATATTGAAACTGAACTAAAACTTTTAAATAATATATTAAATAATATTG
>CAZBNQ010000363.1:0-3430 GCA_964493035.1 uncultured Hyphomicrobiales bacterium
ATGATAAATGAGTTAAGGCCCGAGATATTTTAATTTTATTGACTTTAAAAATTTATATATTTTTTATATTATTTTATTAATATTCTATTAGAGTGCCCGTATGAAAAAGCTTGCTTTTATTTTAGTATGTATACTATCCGCTTTCCAACTTTCTGCCAAAGATTGGAATCTAATTGTTAATTACAAAGGAATGTATAGACAAATTACTTCTTTCGATTATTTAGACAGCTTAAATTATTGCTGTTTTACTCTTGATACTTACAAATCAACCAACGATTCTTTATATTATTCTACTAATTTCTTTATCACAAAGGATGCTGGCAAAACTTGGGATTCTACTCATTTCGAGTCATATAATTATTATCGAGGAGTCTGTACTGACTCTAGCAAAGAAAATGATACTATTTCAACCAGTCCGACAAAATTCCAATTTCTAAGATATATTGATAAAAATACACTTATAGCTATTGGAGAGTATTCAATTGTTATAAAAAGCACAGATGCTGGCAAATCTTGGGATACTTTGCGCCACAGAAACAAAAACAACAATCACATGGGCTGTCTTTCTTTCGACCAAAAAGGCAGAGGTTATCTTATTTATCTTGAGAATCGCGGTGACAGCAGCATCTATATGAGTGATGATTTTGCTGTTACTCAATACAAAGTTCCGATTCTTGATTCTTTAGAAACTTTTAAAAAAATAAGACATTGCTACAGATTTGAAGACTCAATTTATAAATTTGTTTTTTTAAATCATCATGATTGGTCTTATGAATTTATTAGTTCTTATGATAGGTTTAAATCTTTTGAATTTTTTACTCATTTTCAAATTGTTCCGGGCTATACTGTTTTCCTTACTCCTGAAGAAGGATATTTCCTTGGTTTCAACAGTGTTATCGATACAAGATCTTTTATGTATCGAACTTATAATGGTGGAAAATCTTGGAATATGTTATATAAACCTACTAATAAATTAGAAGCATGCAACAATAATATCGTTAGAATCAACAACAATATTTTAGTTGCTACAGATGGTTTTTATATTAAAATAAGTTATGATAATGGATACAACTGGATTCTTGATTCTGTTTCGAATAATAATTCAGGCTACGAAATAACTGATTTTCGAATTATTGGAAACAAACTTTTTTGTAAAGATTTTAAAGCTGTCTTTTATATTGAATTTGAAGATATAATTAACTCTATCGGTATTCCTGAAAATAAAGAAAATATTTTAAGTCCATATCCTAATCCAGTAATATTTGGTAAATTTAATATTGATTGCAACCCTGATTTAATTTCTTCAATTATTCTTTATGATGTTAATGGCAAATCATTTTCGTTGAAATATGATAATATTAAGTATGGAATTACAGCCTATATACCGGAATTTTTCTCAAAAGGCATTTATTATCTAAGAGTTATTGACACAGATAATAATATTATTAAATCCTCTCCAATTATAATCCGTTAAATCAAATAGGGCTGTCTTAATCGGCAGCCCTGCTTGTTTTCATATTAAATTTCAACATTTTATTTTTATCTAAATCATTCAAGTCATAAATATATTTAATTAATTGATTAATTGTATTTTCAATTAATCGAATATCGCTCTGAATCACTTCTTTTCTTATTGCATAATGTGTTTGTGTGGCAGCATAAGAGCCAGTATCGAGCTCGGTAGTCAATGTTTGAGACAAAATTGCTTTCGATATTTCAGAATTACACATTTTGATCATATCTCTATATAAATTGACAGAGCTTGCCCTCATAGGCTCTTTAAATTCAATATCGATATCTACCGGTGTTACTATCACCGAATCTTCTGTCATTCCTGCTAATACTTCAGCCAGCTTATTTGTTTCTTCCTGAGTAGCACCACGTTTATATTTTCCAATCAAAACAGGCATACCAAAGCGTTCCATAAAATTCACCCAAAACCTCATACTTCCATTTTTAAACGTTACAGGCCAATAGCATTTTCCAAGCAAGGCAATCCCATACGGATTCAAGTAATCAGATTCGTGAGTTATCAAAAGCACTTTCCCATAAGGAAGAGTCTCTCCCTTCAATGAATTTGTAGTTTTTAACAACAACTCTGCATCAACATCAAATCCAAACCATTCATGTGGCTTTGCTACTAATTCTTTTGGCAGCAAAAGATTATCCTCATATTCCCATATTATTTCTATCACTTGAAATCCAAAGAGGCATGCTTCAAGAATATTCTCAAATACAGCACGCATTTTTAAACTCTCGAGAGAGTTGATCATTCTGCTATCTGTAGCATTTTCGAATTCATATTCCAATCCGCAGGAACCGGCTTTTCTGGATTGAACACAGCTCCACACATGAGGATCATTTTTCAAATCTCTATATGTTTCGTAACTTCTGCCTCCGCTACTAAGAATTTTGTCTGGATTGGGCAATAAGCCTAAATGCTTAAAAAAAGTGTAACGCGAAGATCTTGTTACTAATTCGTTAGTCAATAATTTATTCTGTTTCATTTACTCAATCCCCTGCAAATTAGTGCACCGATAATTATTCCACTTATTGCATATGTGGGCTTTTCCCACCATTTATCTTTTTTATTATTCGAAAAAATTAAAATCCGAGCCGGAATGCTATCCTTTGCAGAGCGGATCATTAAATGTAGGCTATTTGCGGGATATATATAAGTAAACTTGATAGAATCTTTATTTATAACAGTATCCAGCTCGGCAGCAAATGGCTTTGTTTTTATTTCATTTGTATCTATATATTTTATCTTTAATCTGGTTTTTATTTGCAATTCAGGTCTTATTTTTTCGATATAAATAGTATCGGTTTGCTCAATATATTCACTTTTTATATTACTATTTTCTTTATGAAATATACTATAAATACCTGCATAGCACAATACTCCCAACATGAATATCCCCAAATACTTTATTATTTCTATTAATTTCATAAATATATCTCCACAGTAACAACTATCGATAAATCTTCAGCTTCTAAACTCGAATTAGTTATCTCTATTTGAACAATATCATTATTATGTAAAATAAATCCATTATAAATTTCAATTTTTTGATATACAATTGAATTAATATTTATTTCGGGCAAATTGACATCATTTCCATTAATCAATATTTTGGCACTTGCTGTGCCGCTTCCCAATATGCCGGCAATAGAAATAATTTTAGCTTTCGAATTCTCATACAAAGGAAATATTATTTTTTGAGCAATTGCTCCAATATTTATATATGAATTTTTAAACAAAGAAAAGGGCAAATAAATAATATGCTGATGGTTAGAGCTTGATTTATTGTCAAGAACATCCTTCAAATCGCTCTGATTACTAATAAGCCCACTAATCTCGCCCCAATAAATCGGTTTGTTATAGTCAGGAAAAATTAAAAATGGCATATTAATCTCCAAAATATATAAT
>CAZBNQ010000364.1:0-3430 GCA_964493035.1 uncultured Hyphomicrobiales bacterium
TGGTTGCTATTGGAATGTTGATTATTGGAATTACTTTCTTTGGGCTTTTCCTTTAGTGGAGAGGCAAACTCGAAAATGTTAAATGGTATCACAAGCTTCTTGTGGCTTCGGTTGTACTTCCTCAATTAGCTAATCAGTTAGGTTGGGCTTCTGCAGAAATTGGCAGACAACCATGGATTGTTTATGGATATCTGCGCACTAAAGATGCTGTTTCCAAAACTGTATCTGGCAATGAAGTTATTTTCTCTTTGATACTATTTACTTTGATATATGCACTACTATTCTTCTTGTTCTTGTTCTTGCTCGATAGAAAAATCAAACACGGACCTGAAGAAAACGATGATGCTGAATTAGAATATACTCAACAAAAAGCTATTTTTGATAAAAATTAAGGTAAGGAGACGTAATTATGTTTGGTTTAGATCTTAATATTACATGGTTCGTTTTAGTTGCTATTCTTCTTACCGGATATGCTATTCTAGATGGTTTCGATCTTGGTGTAGGAGCTCTACATCTACTTGTCAAAGGAGATACTAATCGCAGAATAATGATTAATTCAATCGGACCTGTTTGGGACGGTAATGAAGTATGGTTGGTTACTGGTGGCGGCGCTCTATTTGCAGCTTTCCCACACGTTTATGCTACAATTTTTTCTGGATTTTATGTTGCACTCATGCTTTTGCTGGTCGTTATTATATTTCGGGCTGTGGCTATCGAGTTTAGATCTAAGCGCGAATCCACTCGTTGGCGCAATGCATGGGATATTGCTTTCAGTGTTTCAAGCATTTTAATAGCTCTACTCATGGGTGTTGCTCTTGGCAATGTTATCGCAGGTCTGCCTGTCCAAGCAGATTTCGAATTAGATGTTACTTTGCTTGATCTGCTCAGACCATATCCTGTATTGGTCGGAATTACAACTGTAGCTCTATTTATGATGCATGGTGCTATATATGCAACAATGAAAACTGAAGGTGAATTGCAGAAAACTCTTCGTTCATGGGTTAATAATACAATTATTTTCTTTGTAATTTGCTATGTAACTACTACTATGGCTACATTAATATTCATTCCATCGATGATTGAGCCATTTAAGCACTCGCCTTGGCTATTTTTTGTTGCATTACTTAATATGCTTGCGATTGCAAATATTCCACGTGAAATCTATCATGGACGCGAATTCAGAGCTTTCTTCTCTTCCTGCGCTTCGATTGTTGCTTTATTAGCTTTGTTTGCAATTGGAATTTTCCCAAATATAGTTCCTGCTGCTCCAAATCCTGAATTGAGCCTTACAATCTATAATGCTGCTTCATCTCAAAAAACTTTAGGCATAATGTTTATTATTGCTTTGATAGGCATGCCTTTTGTGATTGCTTACACTTCTGTTATCTATTGGGTATTCAGAGGAAAAGTAAAATT
The DNA here is from genome assembly GCA_964493035.1 of uncultured Hyphomicrobiales bacterium. Classification (GTDB taxonomy): domain Bacteria; phylum Bacteroidota; class Ignavibacteria; order Kapaibacteriales; family UBA2268; genus JAUQWR01. The sequence goes on from CAZBNQ010000364.1 coordinate 1,417, forward strand.
AACTGCTTCCAGCTATTAATTTTTCTATACATAATAATCAAAGAAGGTGATTCCATCCGTGGTCTCACCTTTTTTAATATTTTTTTATTTTTTTATCGCATTATAAATCAATTACTAAAGAAATATACTGCTCTCTACATGATTTTTATTCGAATTTTTTATTTGGCAATTACAAAAATTCCTGTTATATTGCATATCTAATTTTTGCTCGACGCAAAATTAGTGCGGAAATCAAAAGCCGCGGTTCTTTGAAAAAAATGAGAGAAAAATAAAAAAAAGATTTTTTTATTTCAAAAAAAAGTCGTAATTTTGAATCTCTCGAAAAGGGCGTGTAGCTCAGTTGGTCTAGAGCACCTGCCTTACAAGCAGGGGGTCGGGGGTTCGACTCCCTCCGCGCCCACGAAAAATTAGGAAGCCACTTCCTAATTTTTTTCATTTGCAGAAGTGGCGGAATTGGTAGACGCGCTGGACTCAAAATCCAGTGACCCTTAAAGTCGTGAGGGTTCGAGTCCCTCCTTCTGTACTTAAGTACAGATTAGTCTTTGTAAAAATTTTACAAAGACTTTTTTTTTATATTTACTCCCTCTATATAAAAAAAAGGGAGCCGCAAAAAGGACAAACGACTCCCGAAGTACTCACCCCTGACTTCACGATCTTCTATTTATGTGCTTTCTTATCCGGATTGCTGTCTCTATCATTTGTTACCAAACCTTGATATGATATCGAACCGTCATTGGCGAGCAATATACCTGTTACGTGAGGTGTTGCCATTGATGTTCCGGACATTGTTGCATATGTACCATCTTTATATGTCGAAAATATACTTACTCCTGGCGCTGAAAAATCAATTACAGTTCCGAAATTCGAAAAGTTTGTTGCAAATTGACCTGCTGTGTTGTGTGCAGAAATTGTATATACTCTTGTATAGTTAACTCTTGCTGGAGAATAATAAGCTGAAAGCCTCGAATTGTTGCCTGCAGCTACAACAATATATGCACCGGCATCTGAAAGACTTCTCACTGCATTGTCTAAAGCAGTCGATGCTCCGCCTGTAAGACTCATATTGACTACGTTGATTTTTCCTTCAACTAAATTATCTTGAATATAATTTAAGCCAAGAATTATCTGCGAAACAGATCCAGCACCATTTTGGTTTAATACCTTTACAGATATTAATTCTGCTCCTGCACAAACACCAACTACGCCAAATGAATTATTTTTGGCAGCTACAATGCCGGCTACATGTGTGCCATGACCATTAAAGTCATTAGGATTGTTAAGATCGACACCATAGCTCACAAAAGAACGGCTCAGGTTTTGATTGACGTTAAGATCAGGATGGTCCATATCGATGCCTGTATCTACTATCCAAGCCACTCCTGTGTTCAAATCAGCTTCATTATATCCACCAATCGCCATAACACCATTTGGAGTTGTTTGAGCAAGTGTCTTATCTTGCTTGTATGACAATATATTTTCGAGCATATCATTTGATATGATATATTGGTCTTTTTCGGAATAAACTACTTCTTTATCCTTAGATATAAGCTCAAATTGCTCTGCACTCAGTTTTGCTGCAAAACCCTTCACTACTTTATCGTAGGTGCAAATAATATCTGATTGTGGAATATTGTATTTGTCGCTGAGTTTGGAAATTGAAGCGCTTATATCTCCCTTACCTGTAATGGAATTTCCATTGTCTGTAAGAATGATATATACATCTTTTGTTGTCTCATTTGTTCCTTGATATGATATACTATTATCAGTACTTTCAGAACACGAAAATAAAGCTATTGCAAATGAAAGCATAGCTAACGATTTAGTAATGAGCTTTTTCATAGCTACCTCTTATATTTTTTTGTTAATGGTTTTAACAATTTTATTAAAATTCAAACATTTCGTCACAATCTCATAAGTCAATATCGTATATGTTTTTATATAAATTGCAAAATATTTTTTATATTACTATTATTTAATTATTTTATAATTATTAGGTAGCCTCTCTATATATATT
>CAZBNQ010000365.1:0-3423 GCA_964493035.1 uncultured Hyphomicrobiales bacterium
TCTTTCTTGTAAAGTCATTTTAAATTTAATATTAATATACTTATCACATGGTTTAGGATAAATTTCTAAGCCGATTTTATCAGCTTTAATATTTTCAAACACATCAACAGGTCTGCCTACAGATGGAATACAATATAGTCTTCTAAATCGATCTACATCGCACATATCAAAATTGATATTTCTTCCTCTATAATATTGAACCATAACAGCAAAATTGGGTCCATCATGAGCCAAGCCCACATAATGCCCTAATTCATGAAGAGCAATTGATTGAAAATCTAAACAAACTATCGGCGATACACAAGCATTTGGAGTAGTAGACCATCGATACTGTGGCAATTGTACCCACAATTCACTTGTATTATTAAATATTATTTCACTTCTTCCTCGTGGACTCGAAGGACTGCAACCCGACGAATCGACAATAATTGCCACATTCATCCTATCTAATGCTGAGTTTCCTATTGCAAAAGTAGTAGCGCCAATAACAGTAGGATCCGAACTCCAATAGAATTCGCCACCATTGGTGGTTGTCTGCCAAGTAAGTCCTCTTGGAGTGGAACATTGAAGAGACCAATGCCCTCTAGCCCAATCCATAAAAGCCTGAGCATCGTAGGAATTGAATGCAATCACATGGTTTGCACCGGTTGGTGCATTCACTGTAAGCTGATTTTGATATCTCGCAATATGAGGATCATTATTAATGGCAGGTGCAGGCCAATGCTCGCATCCGTCAGTTAGAGGATTGATCGTTGATACTACTGACTCACTATAGCACGAGCTGGCTTGAAAATGCAAATTACTGCATTGGGAATATACTTCGGTACTAATCCCCAATACTATTACAATTAATAATATTAGTTTTTTCATTTTACCCACCATAATTTTAAATTTTTGATGAGATTCATAATATAAGCAAGAAAATCAGGATCTAAAGGATTTTTGCCCAATCCCCAAAATTCAGATTCATCTTCTACCATTCCATTAGATATTTTGAATAAACCGCCACTGCTATCGAATTGATTGACAGGAACTAATACATCAGCATTATCATTATAGGACAAATGAACCAAAAATACGTAATATTCTTCGCCAGGATTAAGTATTTTCATTGTAGTGCTAGTATTTTTCCCTCTTTGACTGTCAAATCCGGTGTTTGTATTCCAAAATGTGGGATAACCAAAGTTCAAGCAATTATCACCAACAACTTGAATTTTGTCGGATTTTTCTCTTTTTGCTTCGTACTTGCAATTATTTGGCAGATAAATACCCTTGATTTTCTGAATAACAGTGCAAGATACATTTGTCCATGGCAGTGGCTCACCGGGATATGTAGTATCAATCCCAGAAATCACCTGATCTACTCTTACTCTAAGAATATAATGAGCCATGCAAAGCATTGCATAATCTTTGCCAAACTCGTCTATCCTGCTTTGAATAGCATGATTTAATCCATAATATGAATTTGCAGGATATGAACGATAATGACCTGTTTGCAGAATATCTCTTGTCACAAACATATAATTTCTCAAAAGTCTTGGACTATAATCCGTTACTGCATACATATATCTTGCAGCAACTCTCAAAGAATCGATTCTGGTAGTAAGTGCAGAGTTGATTACTTCTTCGATTGGAACCATCTTTGAGATCGAATCCATAGCAATATATCCCACCATACAATCTTTAGACATATCTGTCCTTAATGGTGGTAGGCTCAAGGTCTCATTCTCATAGATATAAGACTGATATCTTTGATCAGGACCATATAATGAAAATTGGGCAAAGCTACTACTTATGCATAGTATTATCCCTGCGATTATGCCCAATAATGTGATTGAATGTTTCATTAAGCACCTATTTGTTGTAATGACAACTAACTATGTGCTTAAATTATTAAATTTTTTAATTATCTAAAATTATTTAATACTAATAACAAAGCATATCAACGTCATATTTAATTTCTTATTAATCAATAAGATAATCAATGTTATAAGATGCCTTGATATGCTTATTCAAAATTCACTTTGTGAATTATGTATCATATAGATAATTAATATGACATACAACTACTATATTCATCAATATGTAATTCAATTATGTATATGTTAATTTAGGCCAATTCAGTCTTAAACTTAATTTTATTTACAAATATTGGTATTATTGCTGATAGTAATATTCCACTAAATGCCGAACCAATAATATTAGCAATTAAATAATAAGTAAAACTATACTGATATTGGGCTTGCTCTAATGTCATTTTATTATTATCGATTGCGTATTGTATTGCTTCCGAAAAATATTGAGGATTTGCCAAATATGTCAATAAATGAATCAATGGCAAACTTGCTAAAAAATATAAAGTTATTATGATACCTGATTTGAACCCGTCTTTATAAGTCATTACTCCTGAATATCTTTTTGCTTTTATCTTATATAGTGCAAATACAAAAAGGTAAAGAGAAATAATTGTTAGAGGAATACCCGAAAATGCTATTTTGCTAATACTCTGAAAATCAAGAATACCAAACAGCCTGTCAATGAGGACCAAAAATAATTGCATCAACCCGATAATAAGAGCCCATTTTAATTCAAGAGAAATTTTCTTCATAACATATATATAATTTTATTAAAAAATCACTTAATATCAAATTTATTGATTTTTTCTGATGTTTCCAAATACATTGGAAGAGCAGCAGAGCCATACCAGAAGAATAAATCATAATCCAGAAAACCTTCTTTTATAGCAGTATCGTCTGCTAAAAGTATTTTAGCTTCTTCAAAATCTAGTACATCCAATATAAAAATGCCCCTAATTGCTTTCTCATTTTTTTGTATCGGGCCGGCTACAATCAACTTACCTTGGGCAGCCAATTTATTTATATTACGAAAATGCCCTGCAAAACAAGAGTCTTTATATGCCTTGTCTGTACTTGTATTCGCGCCGGATTTGATTAATACAAAAACGTACTTTTTCATACCATGCTCATCTGCTCCTAATTTCTTTGCCAAAAGTGAATCATATTTTGGATTAATATTTTGGGCTAAGATAGCTTTAGTATTTGTTATAAATAATAAACTAATAATTATAAGTAATAACCTCAGCATAAATACTCCTTTGCAATCAAATTGAACGATTAAAAAACAAAATAACAATTACATCAGAAATAAATTACAAGATTTCAATTTCACAAAAACCCTTAATGAGATTCTTGAAATATTGCATGTATAATTATCCTTTATTTGTTTTTTCTGTAGAGACAGGTCTGAGACCTGTCTCAAAATATTGGATTTTTACTTCTTCTATAGATTGTCGAAATACCATTATTGTGATTCTTCAAATTTTGCTTTTATAGATCATCATTATAGAAAGAGACAGGTCTGAGACCTGTCTCAAAATATTGGATTTTTACTTCTTCTATAGAT
>CAZBNQ010000366.1:0-3419 GCA_964493035.1 uncultured Hyphomicrobiales bacterium
CTATTCAATCACGAGAGTCCGCGCCGTGGCGAAACATTCGTTACAAGGAAAATTACTCGTGCATTATCAGCAATTCTTGCCGGCAAGCAATCCAAACTATTTTTAGGTAATTTGGATGCAAAACGTGATTGGGGATTTGCTCCCGAATATGTAGAAATGATGCATTTAATGCTCCAGCAAGATTCTCCATCTGATTTTGTTGTTGGCACGGGTGAGAGCCACTCAGTTAGGGAATTTATTGAGACTGCTCTTAATTACCTTTCAATCGAAATAGAGTGGAAGGGAGAAGGTGTAGAAGAAATTGCTTTGATAAAATCATACGACGATAGATGGAAAAGTGTTTTAAATGTTGGAAAACCAATAATAGAAATCGATCCAAGATATTTTCGCCCTACTGAAGTTGACTTCCTTATGGCAGATATTAGCAAAGCAAAGGAAAAACTATCATGGCAGCCGAGGGTTACTTTTGCTGAATTAGTAAATATAATGATGGATTATGATTTGAATGAAAATTCTATTGCTGCGCCTAATAAAGGTATTGATGCAGTGAATAATAAAGGATTCGATTGGACTAAACACGAAATAGTATTTAATGAAATCAGGTAATTTGATGAAAAAGGATTCCAAAATTTTTGTAGCCGGATCAGCAGGTTTGGTTGGTTCTGCTGTTACTCGAAAATTATTAGCCGAAGGCTATACAAATCTATTATTGCCTTCGATAGAAGAATTAGACTTGCGCAGGCAAAACGAAGTGGAAGAATATTTTGAAAAAAACAGACCTGAGTTTGTTTTCCTTTGTGCTGCAAAAGTTGGTGGAATTATGGCAAATAATACCTATAAAGCTGAATTTATTTATGATAATTTGTCGATAGCCATGAATGTTATTCATTGTTCATACAAATATAATGCTCAAAAATTGTTGAATCTGGGCTCTTCATGTATTTATCCAAAAAATGCTCCCCAACCACTTAAGGAAGAGTATTTGCTTACCGGATTATTAGAAGAAACGAATGAACCATATGCAATTGCAAAAATCGCAGCAATCAAATTGTGTAATAGTTATAATTTCCAATATAAGACAAATTATATTTCTTTGATGCCAACAAATTTATATGGATTGAACGATAATTACAATCTTGAAACATCGCATGTGCTCCCGGCAATAGTAAGAAAAATGGTTTTAGCAAAAGCAGTTCATGAAGATAATTATGATTTAATTAGAAGAAATTTGAGACATTCCAAATTAGGATGGGGTTTAGTTTATACTGATCAAATGTCTGACAAAGACATTGATGAATTGTTGATGAAAATTGGGATTAACAAATCCAGTCTTAGTCTATGGGGCAGTGGCAAAGTATATCGCGAATTTATGCATTCCGACGACTTGGCTTCAGCATGCTTGTTTTTTATGAATAATATTGATTCTCATCAAGTTCCGCAGGGTTTTGCTAATATAGGAACAGGTACAGATATAACAATTGCTGAATTAGCTAATATAATAGCACAAAAAATTGATTACAAAGGGTTAATAAATTTCGATGCGAGCAAACCTGATGGTACTTACAAAAAGCTGATGGATGTAAGTCTGGCTAATAGCTTGAATTGGAAAGCTACATTAGATATAAATTCTGGTGTCGACAAGGTAATTAATGAATATTTAGTTTCATTTTAGTTAGAATAAAATAATTAAATAATAGCTAGCAAACACGTACGTATACACGACTATATTGGTTGTTTTTTTTAATCGTAATGAGGTGTTTATGTATAACATAGAAAAGACATCGTTTGGCTACAAATTGACGTTTGGCGGAGCAATTGACGAAAAGGAAATCACAAATTGGTACAATGAATCAAAAAAACAGCTTGAATCGGCACCTGCAAGTTTCGGTGTATTAATCGATATGCGCGAATTGCAGCCTCTACTACCGGAAGCTCAAAAAATCATGGTCGATGGTCAAGGTCTTTATAAAAACAAAGGGATGCAGCGTTCAGCAGTTATTTTAAACAATGCAGTAACAACAATGCAGTTTAAAAGATTAGCTAAGGATAGCGGAATATTTGATACAGAAAAGTATATTAATGCCGCAGAAAATCCAGGCTGGGAAAAAGCTGCTGTTGATTGGCTTGCTAATGGAGTAGATCCATACTAACAAACAGGCTTAAAGCTTGAGTATAAGTTTTTCAGAGGCAGATTGCCGATTGATTTGTGCTTATACATTTCATGAATCTTTTGTGCAGCTTGGCTCAATTCTTCGGATTTGACGCCATTGCTGCACGAATTCCATGCTTCCAAAAATGCTGATAAATGATCGGCTGCCCGTACTAATTCACCATCATAAGGCATGTATTTATCTTCGTTATAGGCTAATGTTACTTCATCTATACTCAATTTTGTCTTTACTTTATTTTTGATTATTGCTTTGTTTGTAAATTCATCATGAGTAAAGTATTTCAATTCTTTAATCCAAGACTCTTCCACATGCGGGAATATCTCTTTATCAGATAGTTCTTGCTCCAAATTGGCTATCAAATCGTCAAATTCTTTGGATGATCTTTTTACCGGAGAAATAATATCTCTGGTAGCTGCTTCAGGCAAGTCATGGAATAGTCCTCCAAAAAAGTTGTTATAAATTCTTTTAGGGCAATTGGGCAGGTCGCGAGTGAAAAAGTAGGAAATGACAGCAACAAGCATCGAATGACCTAACACAGAAGTGTGTGGTACTCTTGGTGTCTGAGCCCAGCGAATTTGAAATCTCATTTGCCCTACCATATCAATAAAATTGGATATGGTGTGTCTTGCAGTTAATTTCTTGATTCCATCCAAATATTTGAAAGCATTAATATCATCAAGAAGCTCGGTTTCTATTTTTATGTTTTGATAATTAATGGGATTGGCATGCTTTACAATTTGAAACTCCCAATAGCTTGAGTATATATGTGCTGCATCCAAAATATCATCATTGATTGTTCTTTCTTGTATTGTATTAAACAAAAAGTCTTCAATTTCTTTTCGAATATTATCATCAGCAATTTTTGGTTCTAATTCTTGAAAAATATATTCATTGAGCTTGGCAAATACTTTTTGATTTTTCTTAATTTCTCTATAAATAGGAGATTTTATATCAGAAATAATGATTCGACGCAACATTTCATATACACCGTTGCGAATAATATAAGACCAATCAATGTCTTTGTTTCGAGCTTCTTCATATTTTCCGAGTGCATAAGCAATAATCATTTTGTGGGCATGCTTATCCATTTCTATGAGCTCCATTGGTCTTATTCTATCATTCCATCTTTGAATATGAAACGCTCTGAATATCTCATTGACTAAAGAAAAATTTACAATCATTGATCTGCCGATTGAAAAAATAAAACTTACATAAGAATAATGCTTTTAACGTATTTGTCAAATCTTT
>CAZBNQ010000367.1:0-3414 GCA_964493035.1 uncultured Hyphomicrobiales bacterium
TTTTACTCAAAAAAGAGAAGACATGATTTTTTGACTACCATCAATAATAGACCTACTTTTTTGAGTGATAAATATAATATCAATATCCAAGCCGATTTGTTTGCTGATTTTATTGATATAGAATATGTCAATAACAATATTGAGATATTTAGAGAATATACCGAAAATGTTTTGAATCATAAACTTAGTCTGCTCGGATCTCAGCCAAACAGTATGAGTTATAGTGATCAAATTGAAGAAATATTACATCAGCATAATCATTCAATTTCAAATCAATTGAATGAACTATTGCCAGATAATTATACTCGTATAGATTGGCAAAAAGAACTTAATACAGGCTATCGCTGGTCGATTAATACTGAATCCATTAGAATTAGTTATGGCAAAAATGATTCTAATGATATTAAATCTGTATGGGAGATAGGAAGGCTTCAGTTTTTAATCCCTGTAGCTCTATACTACAAAGCAACAAATGATGACAGAGCAAAAGATGAAGTAATGAATATATTGATAGATTTCATCGCCAATAATCCTCCACATTTTGGAGTAAATTGGATGAACTCTATGGATGTGGGAATCAGATTGGTCAATATTTTAGCTTTGTTGAGCGCGATTGGTGTTGATTCAATAACTCCTAAAGTCAAAGAAATTCTAAAGGATTCGATATATAGCCATATCAAATATTTGGAAGAGCATCCCGAATGGTCTGACGGCATGCGAGCTAATCATTATTTGGCATGTATTAGTTCATTGCTCATATCTTCATTATATACAGAAAACAAAAATAATTTCTATATAGCATTAAATGAATTGCTTAATGAAATTGATTATCAATTCTACACCAAAGGTGGCTATTTTGAAGGCTCAAGTTCTTATCATCGATTTGCTTGCGATATGGTTTCTTGGGTATTGCTTTTGTTGCAAAAATGCAAAGAAGAGCACATTAAGTGCCCTAAGGAGCTAAATTATGCCGGCAGAAAGCTTAAAATTCATCATCAGCTTAGAGATGCAATATCAAACAATCAACTGATTGAATATTTTCGGCATAAATTAAATATACAATTTTCGTTTTTAAGCATGATTGCTCAAGCTAATACAACGGCGATGATAGGAGATTCGGATTCGGGATTCTTTTTAAAAATGAAACCAGATTTTGTAAGCACTGATAATCGTTTATTCCAAAATCCTGATTCTTGCTTCGAAATATTAAATCACTTTTATGCGAATTCGAAAGATAATGAGAAAATTAATCATTATGATGAATTTGGTCTTACAAAAATTGAAAACAGCTCTAGCGATTTGTATTTCAGATTTGGCAAACTTGGTCAAAACGGCAAAGGTGGACATGATCATTGCGACAGATTATCCATTTTAGTATTTAAAAATAAGATCCCATTCATTGTGGAATCAGGCACTTACAATTATACAGCCCATCACAAAGAGAGAAATTATTATAGGTCTTCTGCAGCACATAATATACTCATATATAAAGATATTGAACAATTTGATATGTTTTCTGAAGATAAGGATGATCTTTTTTGGTTGGAAAGCGATAAAGCCCAATCTCGCATAAAAAGGTATGATAGATCGATTGTTGAAGCTTCGCATTGGAGTTTTGGTGCTGAATGTAGCAGAACTATTATGATTAATGAAACCAAATATATAATCACAGACCATTTGAATTTAGATGGTGAAAAAATTATACTATTGCATTTGCATCCGGAAATTGAAATCAGTACAAAAAGTGAACAAATTGAACTATCTAAAGACTCTGAAAAGATTTGGATAAATATTTTTGATATGGATTATCATATTGAGGATTATTTTTATTCGCCATTTTATGGGATAAAACAAAAATCCAAAAAAATAGTTATTAAAAGTTCTAAAAATGAAATAAATTGGGAAATTGTTATTAACAAGTAGGATTAAATTGAATTTATTAGATAAATATATTGTAAAGAATTTTATAAACACATTATTCTTTTCGATAATAGCGCTCTGCACGATATTTTTAATAGTCGATTTGATGGAAAATCTTGATGAGTTTTTAGATAGGCAAGTCAAGTTTGCTATAATAGTAGAGTATTACATTAGTTTTTTTCCAGATATTTTGAAAGTACTTACACCAGTAGCAGTACTTATATCTACATTATTCTCAATAGGTAAGCTATCGAATAATAATGAAATAACCGCAATGAAATCTGGTGGATTGAGTTTATATCGGCTAATGTTGCCATTGGTTATAATCAGTTTGCTGCTTAGTATAGGACAATTGTATTTCAATGGTTGGATAGTGCCTAAGTCAAATGCCAAAAAAATAGAGATAGACAGGCAATATTTATCGAAAAATCCTGAAAATAGAACGATTTTTAACTTATATTTTAGAGACAATCCAAATCGAAATATATTGATGCAGCATTATAATGCTGATGAACGTGCTGCCTATCAAGTTGGAATTGAAAATTTCAGTAGCGAAAAGTCTCCTCGACTACTTAACCGCATTGAGTGCGAAAAGATGGAATGGGATACTTTAAAGAACTCTTGGAAAATGATTAATGGTATTAAGCGGGTCTTTTCTGATAATCTTATGCTTACAACAAGATTTGATATGGAATATACAAAATTATCCATCACTCATAATCAAATTCTAAAATTGAAAAGAGAACCCGAAGAAATGAATTTTGATGAGATCAAAGAGTATATAGATATATTGAGGATTGGAGGAAAGGATGTGAGAAGGCAGATGATAGATTATTATTCTGACTATGCATTTCCATTTGCCAATTTTATAGTGATATTATTTGGAGTACCTTTTGCCTCTGTTAAGAAAAAAGGAGGAATTGCCATTCAGATTGGTGCTGCAATGGTAATTGCTTTTTCTTATCTGCTATTTACTGAGTTGAGCAAAACAATAGGATTTTCGATGGAATTAAATCCTGCTATTGTAGGCTGGAGCGCCAACGTAATCTTCTTTATTGCCGGGATAATTGTTTTATTCAAGACTAAGACATAAAGAATTTGGAATATAAATATGAGAAAAATTGAAAATCTTGCTACTATCGAAGGTAGAAAACTATTAAGAGATATTTATAAAGAATTGAGATATGATAAGCAACGCAATGCAATTATTGTGCTTTTTGCTTTTTTGAGAATTTGTACTCAAGAAACTGATTTGTCTAAATATGTGAAGCAAGAAATTTATATCATCCACAAATTAGGACTATATAGAGGCTTTATACTTTGGATGGAAGAAATAGTAAACAGATTTTATTTTTCATCTATCAATTCTTTTGTATATTTTGGAGCAGCAGTTCTATTAGTTTTGATTGGTGTGAGAAGATTCAATGATAACGTTAGTAATAATGTTGTTATATTCGGAATAATTTTTGAAGCTGTGATGCTGCTATTCATGTT
>CAZBNQ010000368.1:0-3387 GCA_964493035.1 uncultured Hyphomicrobiales bacterium
AATTCGATACTTCCAAAATTTAAAGATATTGATTCTCTAATGCCACAATTAGGAACTAAACTTATTATTCAACTTGATTCATATTCAGATCATAGAAATATCACTGGAGGACGCTATCTTGGCAATGATAATGTAAATTATGTTGCTGCAAGTTTCGACGAAAGAAATCTTAAGTTTAATGGTTTTAAATCAGTCAGTATTCAATCAGGTTCGAAACTAGATGAAAAAAATGAAGATTTATCTGATTTGAGAGCCTATTTTGGATATAAAGAATTGATAAAACTTTTGTTGAAAAATCCAAGATTTAAAAAGTTTTATGATGATGGATTAGTATTAACACCGGACAAATTCAAAAGCGAAGATGATTTTAGAAATTCAATAAATACTTCTAAAGTAATTATTCTGACAAATGGCAGAAGAATCGACGAAAAAGCAATATCTAAAATAGAAGGATACAAACATGAAGATAATGATTATTACATGCTCGACTCTGTCAGGCGAATTAATGTAATTGTTCATAGAGTGCAATATGAGAATGGCAAAGTATATTCCAGCCAATGTTGCAATCAAGAATCATTATTATCGGATAAGAAAAAGAAGACAATAGAAAAAGAAGAACCAGTATCAGTTAGTGAAAATTGCTTTGAGATATTATATTTACAAACAGACTCCAAACCCAAAGCAGAAGAACTTCGAGATAAACTAGTTGAGGCCGAAATACCTGATGTCAGACTGATAGAAGTATCAAATGCCAATACTAAATTTTATAAAGTAGTATCAGCAAACTATGAAGATAATGTTAGAGCAACAGCAGAAAGACATATTTTCAAGTCGATAATAGAAGAAAAGAAGATAATCTGCGAACCAGAAGTAAAGAAATGTAAATAATAAAAAAAATCACCCGATGAAATAACTCATCGGGTGAAAAAATAAACAAAAAAAAACCTCAAGCAAAAGTTGAGGTTTTTTAATTAAAAATAATTGAAGCTTATGCTTGAGCTTGAGAACCGCGAGGAGCGTTTACAGCACAAATCATAGCATCTAAAGGCATATTAAATTCAACACCTTCGAGGTTCAAATCACGGAAGTGGATAGATTTGCCTAAATCCAAGTTAGTGATATCAATTTCGATAGCATCAACCAAGTGAGCTGGCAAACATTTAATACCAACAGTATGAATAACTTGTTGCAAGTTACCACCTTTACGTTGACCTAAAGAAGAACCTTTGATAACAACAGGAACTTGAATGTTAACTTTATGATCTTTATGAAGACCAAGGAAGTCTACATGAAGAATGCTGTCAGTAACCGGATCAAATTTGATATCTTTAAGCACGCATTGGCGAGGTGATTCACCTTCCAATTCAAGGCTGATAAGTTTTTTTGATGCAGTATAAACGATTGGACGAAGATCCATTGGATTCACTTGGAATGGTAAAGCAGCTTCGCCATTCATATAGAAAATACCGGGGACAAACCCTTCTCTTCTAATTCTTTTTGATACTTGCTTTCCTGTATCTCTTTTTTTAGCTTTTAATGCTATCTCTTTCATAGCGTTAAATCCTTATATTTAGCTTAATCAATTTCTTTATCTTTCAATTTCGAATAGGGAACTGATAGAGCGATTATCGTGAGTACGAATAATTGCTTCAGCTAATAATTCTCCAACCGAAACCACTTGTATTTTATCAAGATCTCTTTTCATTGGTATAGTATCAGTAACAAAAACTTTGCTAACGGCATTGCTAGCTTCGATTTTATCGAGAGCAGCACCTGAAAATACAGGATGAACACAAACACCAACTACTTGAATAGCACCTTTATCTTTTAATGCTTCAGCACAATTGACAAAAGTAGTGCCAGTATCAATCATATCATCAACAATCATAACATTTTTATCTTTGACATCACCGACAACATGCATAATTTCAGCAACATTATGTTGAGGGCGACGTTTGTCTACGATAACCAAATCACCACCAAGACGTTTAGCATAAGAACGAGCAGTTTTGGCGCCACCAACATCAGGAGCGGCAAAAGCTACAGGATCCAAATTTAACTTCTTAATAGCTCTAATAAGCACAGGAGAAGCATAAAGATGGTCCATAGGAATATCAAAAAAGCCTTGGATTTGGGAAGAATGAAGGTCGATAGTAATTACTCTATCTGCGCCAGCTCTTTCGATAAGATTTGCAACAAGTTTAGCAGTAACAGCTACTCTTGGTTGGTCTTTTCTATCCTGACGAGCATAGCCATAATAAGGAATTACAGCAGTAATTCTTTTTGCAGAAGCTCTGCGAGCAGCATCAATCATCATAAGCAATTCTAAGAGGTTATCAGCGGGTGCAAATGTCGATTGGATAATGAAGAGATCAACACCTCTGACATTATCCTCGAATTTAACCCAAATCTCACCATCACTGAAATTGCGGATGCTTGTATCCGAAAGTTCAATCCCGAGATGACCGGCTACTTTTTTAGCTAGTTCAACGTTGGATCTTCCGGCTGCTACCTTAAAGTCGTGCATTTTAATCATGTTCTTTATTTAATAAATTAGCTGGGGCGACAGGATTCGAACCTGTGAATGCCGGATCCAAAATCCGGTGCCTTGCCACTTGGCGACGCCCCAGTTTGAGTGCTCTCAAAAAGAGAATACAAAATTAAGAGCATTTTTTGAATTATACAAGAGTTTTTTTTCTTTTTTTGAAAATTGTGGATAACTTTGATTGTTTATTCACACTCTTTTTCTTTTTAATTTCATGTGTTATTATTTGTTACCATATTTTCGGCTTAAAATATTTATATTCGTCTTTGTTGAATATGGTAATTTTATAATTTCAAATTTATGGAAAAAAAGTCAATTTTTGTGCATCATGCTGATGATTTTTCGAAAGAACTTTTCTTTCCTATCATCGATAATAATTCTTTTCTAATCGAAAAGATTGTTTCTAATGGCCATTTTACCCCTGATAATGAGTGGTATGACCAAGATAGGGCTGAGTGGGTTATATTATTGAGCGGTAGCGCTGAAATTATTTTTGACGATAATTCTATGATTGATTTAGTTCCTGGTGATTATATTCTTATACCTGCTCACAAACGTCATCGCGTTGTTAAAACTGATCCTAATATGGAATCCGTTTGGTTAGCTATTCACTTTAACGAATAATTTGATATTGTTATATGCAAGCTGTTTTATTATTAGTATTTATTTCTTATTTCTTTGGCGTATTCCAACTTTTCAGCATAGGAAATTATGGATTTACTCCTATTGATTTGTTTTCTGTTGTATTTTATTTTGTAATTGCAAAAAAAATATTTTGGGATGGAGCTGAGCTAAAAGTTGGAAAGCATTTAGGTGTTGTTTTCTATTTTCTTACTTTGCTA
>CAZBNQ010000369.1:0-3360 GCA_964493035.1 uncultured Hyphomicrobiales bacterium
GTAAGAATTTGAATAGATTGGATTATATAAGCTTTTATAATGAATATCACATACTTGATGATTTCTTTTATTTAGATGTTTTTGCTGATATTATGACCCCACTATCTTCAGAAAAAGGTCAGTTGGGAGTTAGCGATAGCTCTAATGCAAAGGAAATATTGAGCGATGGAGCTTTTGCATTAAATATTGGAACAAAGCTCGGAGTAGGTATAAGCGGATTTAAAATTACATTTGCTCCTTCGTATACAAAAATGAGCGAAGATTTTGCTGATAAATTCAATCTTGACTCTAGAATTGATATTAGTTCAGTGCCTGGCACCAGACTTTCTCTTTTGTTCAATTATATAAAATCTCTAGGCGAATCTGATTCGACTAAGAATTTTACTCCACACCGAGAAGTATTGCAAGAGGATGGATTTGATGTGGGCGCAGAGTTTATGATGGAGCTTTCTGAAGAAATAAGAGCTGCCATTAGCTATAAAGGTAGAGTATTTGGAAAAAATACATGGAACTATAACGGTGTGAATTTCATGCTATCGTATGTTATGGAATAATTGGTGCTTAATGTATTGGAAAGTGAACAATACATAAGATCTAAAAGCGATTACAAGTTGTATAGACTGTTTCGAAAAATGCTGGTTTACGAGCATTTTTGCAATAGAAAATTGAAAATAACCGATAAAGTGTTTGAGGAGTTGAGTTGTAGGAATCCTAATATTATAGAAACAGCAATTATTGATGCAAATATAATAATAGAAAGTGCCGAGACGGAGAAATATACTATGAAAGTAGTAGATATCAAACGATTGGATTATATGAACCAAGCAGAGCTAAACTTGATAGTG
Source organism: uncultured Hyphomicrobiales bacterium (assembly GCA_964493035.1). Classification (GTDB taxonomy): domain Bacteria; phylum Bacteroidota; class Ignavibacteria; order Kapaibacteriales; family UBA2268; genus JAUQWR01. The sequence continues at coordinate 846 of CAZBNQ010000369.1, forward strand.
AAAGCGTTTGCGGGAGGCAAATCTAATTATATATTTGAAGCAGGATATGCAAAAGAAACAAACTTATTAGAGATATTGGGATTAGACAAAAAGCATTTAGTGGTGTGCTCAGTTATGGGCGATTCAATGATAAATGCTCAAATAAATGAAGGCGATTTGTTGCTAGTGGATACTTCAATGAAGCCTGAAAACGATCATATAGTGATTGCTAATGTAGACGGCGAGCTTTTTGTAAAAAAGTATTGGTCGAAAAATGGCAAAATTAAATTATTAAGCGAAAATCCAAAGTTCGCTCCAATAGAAGTATCAGAGTACTCAAGCTTTGAGATATACGGAGTAGTAAGGGATATAATAAAAGCTATGATAAAATAAAATTAAGATAAAAGACTCTTTATTTTTTTGAATTGTTCATTTTCACGAATTAATTAGGAGAAAGTATGAAAAATCGTACAATTTTAGCGTTATTAGCAGCATTGGTTTTGATGTCATCAAGTGCATTTGCTCAGAAATATACAAGCAATATTTCTATCGATCCGCTGGATTTGCTTGTAGGAAAAAAATTAAACTTAACATACGAACACAGATTATCAGCAGAAAATTCATTTACTATATTTGGTTCGTATATCAAATGGAGTGACAACTGGTCTGCTACAGGTATTGGTGGATCGTATCGTTGGTATCTCGATGCATTCAAAGAAGGCAAAACTGCATTAAATGGATTAAGTGTTGGTCCTTTGGCAGCTGTTACATTTTGGACATGGGATGGTGGCGGAGTATTAAGTTATGATGGCGGCACTACATTTTTAGTTGGTGGCGAAGTAGCTTACAAATGGATATTTAAAAACCAATTTTCGGTAGAGCCAATTATGAGAGTTGCATTTCCATTAGGCGAGCTTGATGGATTGAGCTACAGTGGCTTTGGTTTTGGTGTTAACCTTGGTTATTCTTGGTAATTACAATAAAATTTCTTAAATTTGAATTCCGAATAGAGAATACAGCTATTCGGAATTTTTTTAAAAAAAAAGTTTGGATAATATCCAAAATAGTCGTAAGTTTGTAACTCTAAAAAATTATTGATAAGTGAATTGTTGAAAAAATATGGCACATCATAAGTCAGCGATTAAAAGAATTAGACAGTCAAAGAAAAGAAGACTGTATAATAGAGCAAATAAAAAATTAGTAAAAGTAGCTTTGAAAGCAGTACACGAAGCTAAAACATACGATGAAGCTATGGAGAAATTCCGTAAAGCTATGAGCGTACTCGATAAAGTATCAGCTCGTGGAGTGATGCACAAGAATGCAGCAGCTAATCGTAAGTCAGCTTTGTCGAAAGTAGTAAAACGCTTACAACCTGCTTCCTAAAAATTTTTGCGGATGCACCCGTAGCTCAACTGGATAGAGCACCTGACTACGGATCAGGAGGTTTGGGGTTCGAATCCCTACGGGTGTACTATATTGTGTGTGTAAGTGGATGATTTTATAGCGGTTTAGCGAAAATCAAAATAAAAAATCTTACACATATCTTACGGTTTTTGGATGTTTTTAAATCAAAAAGCACTTCTTAAGAGAAGTGCTTTTTGTTTATTTAGATATCTTATCACGAAATTCTTGAAGAGAAAGATGGTCGTTATTCTTGTCAAAGAGTTCGTTTAAAAAGTAATTCAAGTTTTTATACCTAAATTTTCTTTGAGATCGTATAATACGTAATTCGGCATCAAAACTTTCAAGACCTACTAGTGTGCCACAATTATGATGGACAAATAGTTAATAGAATTTTTATGTTTGTTTCGAATACTTCAGGCGACTAATAATTTAGTATCGAATGCAATCAATGTCTGCTATAAATTTTTCATTAATCCCCATTTCAACTTTAATCTTCTTTTGAATTTCATCCATAATATTAATCAATTTAGTATAGTTTAAGAAATAGAATATGCTGTCATCAATATTAGCTGCTGGAATTAACAATATAGTGTCTATTGTTAAAATACTTCAAATTTTAAAATCTTTATACGATTTTTATACTTAGTAATGTATTCTTGATTTCAAACTAATCTAAGAATAAATAATTTTGAACATTAAAGTTATTAAAAATATTTTGGAGCTTTTATGTGGATATTTTATTTAATCTTATCAATTATTGTATTGGCATATTTGATATTCTCATTGCTAAAACCTGAAAAATTTTAAGGAGAAGATGAAAATGAATTGGTATGATTATATTGTGATTTTTCTTTATTTATTCATATTAATCCTTGTTGCTAAACCATTAGGAAACTTAATATATAGATTGCTTGAAGAAAAAAATAATTGTAAATTAGTCAAAAAAATTGAAAATTCAGTATTCAAGTTGTTAGGCATCCATACAAATGAAGAAATGGATTGGAAATCTTATGTAAGCTCTTTGTTGATTTTTAATCTGATTGGCTTTTTGTTTGTCTTCATATTACAATTAACACAAGCATATTTGCCCTTAAATCCACAAAATTTAAGCAATGTAGAACCAACTCTTGCA
>CAZBNQ010000370.1:0-3357 GCA_964493035.1 uncultured Hyphomicrobiales bacterium
CATAATAATTTCGTAAGCCTTCTACTTCGAGATTATATACATACTCAGATGTATCGCTTATGTGAAAGCTGACAGAATCAATGGCAATCTTCTTCCCATCATAAGATAATAAGCTATCCCCGGCACGAAGCGTTTTCGACTCAACCCATACATTATTTACAAAGAACGGATGCTCTAAAGTACAAATAATTGAATCATTTGCAAAATATATTTTTCTAAAATCACGTGCTAATCTCTTACTAACATTTTCAACTATACAATTAGTACTTGTGTTACTTGCTATATCGTATGCAAATACTATTTCATCAACTTTTATACTATCAATTGATTTTAATCCCTCATTTGTAAGAACTTTTGTAGTTGAAATAAAACATGGGACTTTTCTCTTTGGAGCACTATAGTCATCTTTTTGTTCAATTTGATTATCAATATTCTTTGGCTCATAAGTGACTTCATCATCAAAATTTATATTTAGCAAAAGACTCGCAGTATTTGTAAATTCATTATCTAATAAATCAAATTTTCTCCCATTTCCTAAAGTTTTTGTAAAAATTGTTCCCAATCCATTTTTCACAGCACTTCCTTCCACAAATACGGGGAAAAAATTTATCATTGTATTTACACCTGCATCATATAATTGCTTTTGATCACAAATATTTGTATGTATATCTGTTATATCTAAATAATACCCTGTATAATTAAATGTAACATTATTAATATATGTTGCTAAATCGGACACTGGATCTCTTATAAAAGACCAGAATGGATTATATTTATTAATTTCATCTTCTACAAGCCAAAATGTTTGCCCTGGAGTATAAATTGGCATTCTAATAACACCTTCGTTGACTTTAAATTCAGGATGAAATCTTTCAAAAAGCGGATTTAAATAGCTATAATCTTTTGTACTTGTTGAATTGTTTCCAGTATTTTTATTTACCATATTGGAATAACCGATTTTGTTTAATTCACTTGAATGATTAGCAGCGGTCGAAAATATCGATGGTAAATATTTATTAATATATTTGGACGAACCGGGATCAAGCGGATTTGCATCCTCATTGTATAAATTTAAAATTCCGTTGCTCGTGACAGCATCACTCATTGCACCCGCAAAACATAATGCTGATGATCTTAATAAATATGCTCCTTTTGCGCCATTGCCCAAATTGTATTGATGTATCGATTCATAAATATTCATCATTCCCGCTAAAATAAACAATATATACTCTCCGCTCGGATCTCTATATTGAACCGGATTATTTAGCACATATGAATATGAATTATAGGATTGTGAATAATCGGGAAATTGTATGTAACTATCTGGCTGAATAAACTGTCCTAACAATGGATCATATATTCTTCCATTCATATTTATCAAATTATGCTCAGGCATGTGTTCGTGAAATCCATACCCACGTTCGAATATCTGATAAATATTGTTTGTGTTTTCATCTGCAATTATATTTGTCCAATTTTCAGGATTTCTCATCCTACCCCATGAGTCGAAGCTCATTCTACCTACAGTATTGTTTTGCTCGTCTGTTACTGCTATTAATGATCCCAAATGATCATAATGCAGATAATATAAATTTTCGCTTATCTCACCATTATCATCTATCTTGACCTTTGCAGCAAACGCACCCCCATCGTCATTTATATATGTTATTTCCTTGGTTTTACCATTGTGATAGTCTGTTAGTTCATAATTTGGAAAATAATATTTTGTCTTTTTTAATATATCATTTTCATACAACTCACTTTTGATTCTCTGATAGTCTATTCCATAGTAATATTTTGTTTTGTAATTCCCTGTTTCGATTGTCTCAACACTATTAAACGCTGTATATGTAATTTTTTGAGGTACAAATTCGGGCAACATCTGATTGGCTTGAACAGATTGTGGCACATGTGCCGGTCCAGGCACTACATTAGTAGGATATTCATATTCTCCAACATCATATTTATTTTTAATACTTCCATCTTTATAATAATCAACTACGTTTGGTCCTGATGTCTGAACATTATTTTCAAACGTCGTAATATCTGTAAGCCTATATAATTCATCAAAAAGATATGTTTCTTTTAGTTGTTTACTGCCTATTTGTTCGGTTTTGTAATTTAGTACTCCATTTGAATGGTTCATATCAAAATTCATATTGATAATATTATTTCCATTCGCAATTGAACTATAATTAACAATCATTTTGTATGAATCATATACTGCATTATCAATCAAGCTATTGTTATTTCTCGAAAACTGGATTACGCTATTATAATCATTTGTTTTTAGTGCTTGCCACAACAAATTGCCTTCAGAATTTACTCTTACTAGTCTGGCTTTCTCGTTGTATTCATACTCCGTACTGGCATTTGGAGTAGTATATCGAGTAAGAAATCCCCACTGCAATTCAGGAATATTATTATCATATTGATAATTAAAAGTAAATGTCCGATTATCAAGACTGATTGTACTGACTAATGGTAATTTATAATTTTCGCTTAATATATCTTTGTATGTAATTCCATCAAATCTTATTTCATCTAAAAATAGATTTTTCGTTCCACAAAAATCTTCCAAATAAGTAAATTCAGCAGTCTTGCTTAATCCATTTTTATCTGTAATAATAATATTCTTAAGATTTCCATCCTCATAAAACTGTTGTTCTATAGAGCCATTAGGATTTTTAGTTTTATAATTTATATTTTTTTCATCGTAATAATATTCATATTTACCATCATCCGGAGAATTCATTTCCAATAGATTGCCGTACCAATCATATTTGTAGTCTATTTGATATGCTTCTTGCTGATTTAAATATGGCGTCTTAATTTTGGTAATCTGGCCTAATATATTATTTTCAAAACTTACTTTATTCGAAAAATTATCGATATGATAAACCGGATTCCCCAAATAATCGTATTTGAATTGTTTTTGATTATTATCTGAATCAACTACCTTAATCAAGCGATCACTAATCATTGATGAAAAATCCATTTGCGTACTTGATACTTCAACACCTTCTTTGTAGGATTTATGAATTAATGGACGCATAAAATCATCATATTCACATATTGAATAATCATTCGGCTCAGCATCTGCCTTATATTGGCTCGTCTTCTTAAACAAGCTGCCATCCCAATTGTAATAGTTATCTGCCTTGTATTCTTTAATTTCTGAAGGATTTATATCAAAGCGTTTATCATCTACTGAAATACGATTTAGTGCATAGTCAATAAAAACACTTAATTCATCACCAAACGTTGAAGTCTTTGTTACTTTTAGAAGTGTCTTTTGCCCTGCTCTAATCTGTCCATCAGTCCAATTTAATTCAGTAAAGAATTCCATACCGTGTG
>CAZBNQ010000371.1:0-3352 GCA_964493035.1 uncultured Hyphomicrobiales bacterium
ATTATTCTTTGTAATAATCGGATGCGAAGATAATTCTTTAGATCCTGCTGATGAAAACATAGTAAGCGGGATAGTAAAGGATGATCAGGGATCATCAGTAGAAGAAGCAATAGTTACTGCTTATGCCGAAGGCATAGTTTATCACAAAGATACTACAAATGCAAATGGTGAATTTGTTTTGAAAGGGCTTCCTCCAAGTCCTGAAAAAGTTAGAGTATCAGTAGTTCATCCTTCATTTAGCGCGATCGATGAAGAATTATTGAAAGTAAAACAGCAAATAGTCGAAAATAAAGTCCAATTGAGACTTAATAATGACTCTTGCTGCGGTCGTATTATTATTAAAGTAAACAAATCAGGTACTAATACTCCAATTCATGGAGCAGAAGTAAGACTCAACAAAGGACACGATAAGTATAAAAAGATTTATACAAATGCCGAAGGCAATGCAGTGTTCGATCATGTATGCGAAGGCCAATATTGGGTTAGAATAGCTAAAGAAGGCTATCAGGTTATTGAAGAAGATATGCAAATGCCAAATTGCGATACATTAGAATATACATTCAATATGTTATCAAATAATAATCAAAATGATTCATGCTGTCATGGTATATTTGCAATTACTATCAAAGATTCAGCTTCAAATCAACCAATTTCTAATGTTGTTGTAAAATTATGGCTCAATGGCAAAATAATTGACGACTACAAGACAGATGCAAGCGGCAAAGTTGTTTTCCGCGAATTGTGCGAAGGACAATATGGTATATCATATAGTAAAGAAAACTTTACTAGTGGCGAAATGTCATTTAATCTTTCATGCAATGATTCAATTGGTGTAGTCAAATATATCAAAGAAATTTGCTGTAATGGTATTGCAATTGTATCTATTAAGGATTCTACTACTCAACAACCAGTAAAAGATGCCATAATCAAATTATGGAAAGGTAATAAGGTAATTAAGGAAGTTAAGACTGACAATACCGGAAGATTTGTATTTCGTGAATTATGCGAAGGTAATTATTCAGTATCTTATGGCTTCCAAAATAAAATGTATGAATTTGGATTTACAATTCATTGCAATGATACATTAGAATTTGTTAAATATGTGAAACAAATTTGCTGCAATGGTGTTGCAATTGTTTCAATCAAAGACTCTACAAATAATCAACCAGTAAAAGATGCTGTTATTAAATTATGGAAAGATGGCAAAGTAATCAAAGAAGTGATTACTGATAATACCGGAAGATATGTATTCCGTGAGCTTTGCGAAGGCCAATACGGGGTATCTTATGGATTGAAAAACTCAAAAATGTATGAATTTGGATTTGCAATTCATTGCAATGATACATTGGAATTTGTTAAGAAAATTGGAACAAATTGCTGCCATGGCAAATTGATTGTCAAAACTCGTGAAAATGGTCAGTATGTTGATGGCGCTTGGGTTAAATTAATTCAAAATGGTACAATTTATAGAAGCGGCCAAACTCAAGGCGGTCAAGTTGGTTTTGATGGTATTTGCGAAGGTACATATACTCTTTACATCAAAAAAGATGGTTATAAACCTCAAGAATATAGTATAAATATCAATTGCCAAGATTCTTTAGTTTTAGAAAAGCAAATGGTTAAGGAAAACAATAATCAAGATACTTGCTGCCATGGTAAGATAAGATTATATGTTAAGGATTCTACAAATATTTACTTGAAAAATGCAAAAGTAAAACTTTGGAAAGGCAATACTTTAGTAGCTGAAAAATATACTAACGACAATGGATTTGTTGCATTCGAAGAAATTTGTAACGGACAATACCAAATATCAATAATAAGAGAAGGATATAAAGGTATGGAATTCTCGTTTACAATGGACTGCAATGAAATTAAAGAAGCTACAAAGATTTTGACTAAGGATGTTTGCTGCACAGGAAAAATTAAATTTAAATTAGTTGATAAAACTACTCTAAATGCAATTCAAGGTGCTACAGTCAAGATTTGGAAAAATGGTCAGATATTAGCTACTGCTACTTCAAATGTAGAAGGTTGGGTAGTATTCGAAAATCTTTGTGCTCCTGTCGAGTATGGATTTGATTTTGATGCTCAAGGCTATAAACATAAAGAATTGAGTTTCAAACTTAGCGAATGTAAAACAGTTCAAGAAACTATTAAGTTGGAGCAATAGCACCAATAGTGAATTGGATTGATTCTGAACGCTGGGCTGTCTTTAGGGGCAGCCTTGTTTTTTATATACTTGGAAGCCGCAGTAAAAAAAAAAAGAGACAGTTTTGTGTGTCCTGTCTCTATTTTTCATTCGATATTTGATTGGAGCATTTGTGTCTTATTAGACATGCTCTAAATATAATTTAAAATGAAATTGAAGTTGTCAATTTGTAGAAGTCTTTGATTTGATCTTTGCCGGCAGAAATTGTGGTATAATCGACTAAATCTAAACCTGCACTGAAAGAAACACTCGCATTTTTTATGTTCAATTTCAAATATGGACCTAACCATAAATAAGAAGTCGTTGTCAATGATTCATCGTTTGCATTGACAGTAGTAAGCAAGTGATCAAGGCATAATCCGACAGTTAAGTTTTTATTGACATTTAGCCCGGGCATAACGCACCAGTCTATCAAATCTAATGTAACCAGACCTTCTTTTCTTAAAGCTTTCCAATAAATAATATACATTGGAAGATAAATAGATTCTGTTGCATAAGTAACCGCGCATTGAGGCACAATGTTGTCGCCAACGACAGGTCTTTCTGAGCCGGACTGGTATATACCATTAGCCAAACCAACGGAAGGATTGACGTTCAAAGCTCCATCCATCATAGAAAAATTAAGTCCAATGCCAAATTCAGTCAATAGATCATAACCAATTTTATCGACTGAAGAATGATTGCCAGTGCCAGGAGAAGTCCAGAAAACGCCATAGCATGTAAGAGAAGTAGTTTCTGATAAACCAATCGATCCATAAACAGCTGGATAGAAACCAAAAGCAGGATCTTGAGCCAAAGTAACAGTGAAGCTTGAAGGCAATTCAGGAGTTTCAGCTTTAAGTCCTATTCCAAACAATATTGCAACAAAAAAAATCGTAGCAAATTTTTTCATACCCTTTTCCCTCGATTAATGAAAAACAAAAAAATAAAGAGTCGATATTCAGAAAAATATTTTAATCTAGGATTGATAGTGATTGGATATATAATAAAAAGTGCTGTCTTAAATCTCGAATTGTACTTCTTTCAAAAAAAGGTTTTTAAAATCCTCTTTTGTTTTTCCTGTAGAGACAGGTCTCAGACCTGTCTCGAAAAATAAGAATAAAATATCAATTCAAAAGGTTTGAGCCCAGTCTCGAAAAATAA
>CAZBNQ010000372.1:0-3350 GCA_964493035.1 uncultured Hyphomicrobiales bacterium
AGTTTCTTCCGAAATAATTTCAGTATCTAAAGTGTCAGGGGCTTCCATCAATTCGGGCACAAATTCATCTTCGATTTTTGGTAAAGATTCGAAAGTTTCGAATGATAATTCTTTACTTGAAATAAAGTCTGAAAAAATATTTTTTAAGTCATCCGGATTGAAAAACAAATCAGCATTATTTAATTTGCTTGATATATCATAAGCTAATTTTTGAAGTCCTTTGTCGCTAAAAAATACAACTAAAGCAGGAACAAAAACAAATCCATTATCATCAGAAAAAACACTTATCAATTGTTGAATTGTATTAAAGAAATCATCATAAGAAAGGTTTTCAAAATATTCATCATCAATTTCTTTTAAAAGTCTCTCAAATTCAAAAGAATTAACGAATGATTTATCTGAAAGTCTAAAAGCCAACTCATCAGTCAAATATTGATAATGCGGAACAAATTTCAAAAGTTCAAGAAGTTCTTCTACTTGCAGACTAAGCCTTTTTTTGAAAACAAACCATTTCAAAGTGGTACGAGGTCTGCAAAGGAAATTTAGGTAAAGATTTATTGATGAATCAATTAATTTCAGAAAATCAGAATTGTTAACAGAGCAATTATCTTTGAAAAATTCATCAATTTCGAATAATTTTTCTTTATTTCTTGGATTAGAAAAATCAAAAGATGGATTATTAAGTCTGGCTTGATTTTCGCAAAAAACTCTAAAATCGATTTCAGCAGCAATAAATTGCTTAAAGAAATCAGGTAATTCACTACAATTCAATACATCACGCAAAAAGATTCTATCTTTTAGAGGCTTTTCAATCTTGGCACTTAAAATATCGTAAAATCTTTCGAACATAACCCACCATCAAGAATAAATCAAAAATAAGTAAACGTAAATAAATCCAATAAATTTTTTTAAAATAATCAACTTACGTGCCACAATTATATTAATATTACAAATAAGCTTCTAGTTGCGCTTCGCTTTCGAGCAGCACAATACGAGCTTTGCTACCTTCGTTAGGACCGATGATACCAGCATCTTCCAATTCATCAACAATCCTGCCGGCACGAGCATAGCCTACTTTCAATCTTCGTTGAAGCAAAGATACCGAAGCTTGTTGGATTTGAATTACTATCCTAGCGGCATCTTCGAACAAAGGATCTCTATCGGCTGCATTAACCGATCCTGCTCCAGTCTTCTTTTCGATCAAGCTAGGAAGCATGTATGGTTGAGAATAACCTCTTTGATTGCCAATAAAATCGCAAATATTTTCAACTTCATCTGTGCTAATAAACGCATTTTGAATTCTTATTGGTTTTGGAGAGCCAGAAGGTAAAAACAACATATCACCATAACCCAAAAGCTGCTCAGCACCGCTTGAATCAAGAATAGTTCTGGAATCGATTTTTGAAGCTACCAAATATGCAATTCTCGCAGGAAAGTTTGCTTTAATTATACCAGTAATAACATCGACAGAAGGTCTTTGAGTAGCAATGATTAAATGAATACCAACAGCACGTGCCATCTGCGCCAACCTGATTATTGGCTCTTCTACTTCTTTAGAAGCAGTAAGCATCAAATCTGCTAATTCATCTATTATTACAACAATATATGGCATTGGTCTATGATCAAAATCAGTAATTTTTGTATATGCACCGGCTTTTACTTTATCATTATAATCACTAATATTTCTCTGCCCTACTTTGGCTAAAATATTATATCTGTTTTCCATTTCAAGTACTACAGATTTGAGTATTACTACTGCATCTTGTGGATTAGTAACAATAGTATCTTGAACGTCAGGAGATAAAGCCATATAATGATATTTTAATCGCGAATATTGTTGCAATTCCACTTTTTTGGGATCGACAATAACAAACTTCAGTTCGCTTGGATGCAATTTATAAAGCAAGGAATTAATAATTGTATTGACACCAACAGACTTACCTGCACCAGTCGATCCGGCTATCAGCAAATGAGGCATCTTGGCTAAGTCTGCTATATAAACCTCTCCAGAAATTGTTTTTCCAAGGCACATTGGTAGTTTTGAGGTGTTGTTGACAAATTTGCTGGTATTGACAACATTTGCAAATCTTACTAATGAACTGTTAGAATTTGGAATCTCAATTCCAATTGTACCTTTGCCAGGAATTGGAGCAATTATTCTTATTCCTTTAGCTTTTAGAGCCATTGCCAAATCGTCTGCCAGACTTTCAATTCTGCTAATTTTAATACCAGGAGCCGGAACAAATTCATATTGAGTAACAACCGGTCCAGGCGTTACAGTAAGTCCTTCTATATAAATTTTGAATGTCTCGAGCTTTTCTTGCAAAATTCTGGCATTCATTTCAAGTTCTGCCGAATCTACATCAGTCTCATCCATTCTATTGTCAAGAAGTTCGAGCCCTAATGGTTTGAATTTTATATTTTCATCATGAATATCCACACCAAGAGGATTTCTAAACACATCCTCATCAGGTTGTCGTTCATTGACAGTAACTACAACTGCTTTTCGCGAAATTCTTTCACTAGTTACATCAAGATCTACAGGTACATTTGGTAATATTTCAGGTGGAGGAGGTTCAATATCAGATATATTTTTTCCAATATTAGCTTTTTGAATAACCTGATTGATATCATCCTCGTCGTCGTCTTCGACATCATCTAAATAATGGAAGTTTATATCAATTTTTTCTTCCAATACTTCTTCTTTTTTACTTTTAATATTTTGAATTTCTTCAAGTTCATTTTTTATATTTGATTCTACTTCTCTTTCTTGATTATTATCAACTTGAGTTTCTAATTTATTATCTTTGAAAGAAACAAATACTTCATCTTCAGGGTTTTTAATTGCTTTGGGTCGAAATACAGGTATAGCCTCTTGAGCAGCTTGTTCTTCAATTTTATGTTGAGAAATTGATATTTTGGGTTTAATAGATGGTGCAATAGGTACTTCTAAAGCTACTTTTTCTTGTTTATCATTATTTCTCCTGATCAATACAGGAATATCTTGTTTAGATTTTGTATCGATAATAGGTTCAATACTAATACTTGTATCTTTAATATCAGGATCGCTAATTTCACTTTGTTCTATTTCTTCAGAAATTGAATCTGAATCTACAATTTCTTCGGATTTAAGATCCATTTTTGATTCTTCAATTTCTTTATCTTTGAATTCTTTAACTTTAGTAAAAGCAATTTTAAGTTTACTTACAATCCAATTGAAGAATGATGGAGTAAGTTGAATAATATTAACAAGAGCCCTAGAAATTTTCAATCTGTTGCCTGCAAGAATAGCAATAATAATCAAAGCAGTATAGACAAGAAAAGCACCAAAAGGGCTTAGTAATTTGCTA
>CAZBNQ010000373.1:0-3330 GCA_964493035.1 uncultured Hyphomicrobiales bacterium
CTAAATTATAATTTATAATAATAATCCCTGATTTTTTTAGCCATTAGCTTGCGACGCTCAAGTAAAAACTCGTCATAATCATTAAAATCCATATTCAAAATTGACACTGGAATACAATTTGATTTTAAGTTTTCTTTTAGTATATCAGGATCGGCAATATTTCCATATTTCAATAACTTAGTTTCGCATTGCTCATGAACAACTTTGAAGTATTCGATTGGTGATTTATCACCGATTGAAATATTAGTCTGTGTATCTAAGTAAGTGTAGTTTGCAATCTGATTATACTTAGTTTTATCAACAACACCTGCTTTTTGAAGATATTTTTTAGGGAATATATGGTGAATATCGCCCATAGTCGTAATCAAATCGCTTACTTTCGTTCCATTCATAAACAAAGAGTTGTCTGCTGAATGAACCTGAGCAGCTAAAAATATACTGAAAAATGGACTGTTTGCTGCCGAAGTATCCAAATTTTGTACAAGTGCAATTTCCCAAAATGTATCGGAGAGTTCCGCCTCTTCTACTTCTTTGAAATAATGAATAAAACCTCTTTCTTCGATTCTGCGAATATCCATATCCATTGCAGATTCTGTGGAACTTATATATCGGCTTGTAAGTGTCGAAAAAACATACCATTTTGATACATAATGCTTGATTAGAGTTTTGTCTATAAGCGGATCATTATTCAAGAGTAAATACAAAGTATAAGCAAAATCAAGAGTCATCTGCGAATTAATAAGTTTATTTGAAATGAATCCAGCCGACTTGATAGCCAAGACAAAGTTAGTAAATGAAAATTCGTTTACAAAATCAATCACACCTTCGCTAAGAGTCTTGAAAGAATCTTCGGCAATTTGTTCTTTATAGTCTCGAGATTCGAAATCGCGTCCACCCAGCAAACTAACTAAGTCTTTCATTTTGCCGCGTTTAAATTTATACATAAACGCAACTCTCAATATATCAGCATATCCCGGATCGAAAATTTCTTCTCTATCGTCTTTCAACCATTTTATTTTTGGAGCATAATGAGAATTCATAAATTCGGCATCTTTGGTCATATCTTGGTACCAGTCCGGCTGAACAGCAAGATGCGAAAAATAATCGATGGCTTTGCGAAGCATATTACCGCCATAAGCTACATTTGAGGCAATTTTAGACATTGCAAAATCTGATTGGTTTAGTTTGGCTCCTTGACTGTTGATTCGAATAAAAATTTCGGTAACTTCATCAATTGAAAGTTCTTTGTCTAAAGTAATCACACCGATTTGCCTATTTTTAATTCCAATTAGCTGATTCAATTTTTTATTTAATTCTGATGGATTGACATCATTGTTGTTTTGGCAGTATGAATGAATGAAAGTAAAAGTATCAAAATCAGGTTTGAAAAGCTCAGCAATATCAGCTATCCATTTTTTATCTTTGAGAACTGCATTATCTTGAACCTTAAAGTATTCATCTTCGTCATTAGCAAGTGGATTGAATGCAATTTTGATTCTTTTTCGCTCAAAATTGGAGCCTATTACTTCCAGCCCAACAATTGAAGTCATTAAAGCTGTAACACGCTGCTGACCGTCGATCATGATTTTTTTGCCTTCGGATAGGCTTCCATTTTTCAATTTCATGTTCGGATTTTGAGAAATAATTAGATAACCGGTTGGATAGCCGGTGAAAAGTGAATCAATTAAATCGCGTACCTGCTTAGGTTTCCATACAAAAGGACGTTGAATTTCCGGAATTGCTATTTCTCCGGATTTAATGAAATTCAATATTTGCTCTATCGACAAATTGGATGCGTTGTATTTTTCAGCCATAGTTTTTAATATTTTAATTAATCATACAATGTTTATTTAAGGATTTTACTCTTCAGTTTTTTTACTAAATCTTCTATTTCTGGATTGTTATTAGTCCATTTGAGAACTTCTTTTTCCCAATATAAGAATTTATCTTTATCATTTTTATTATAGTATAGAGATAAGAAATTAAAGCTAGTTTCTAATTGAAAACTTGTATCAGAGCATTCAACAAGAGATTTGTCATAATATTTTGCAGCAGCATCCATCAAATCTAATTGTTGATAAGCATATATAAGTTCTTTATAAAAATAAGCTTGATTTTTATACTTAGGAAAGTTGTTTTCTAATAGTGCAATTGTTTTTTGAAATTCATTAAGGCAATTATATGAAAAAGCCATCTCAGTTATTAAACCATCCAAATTTGGTTCATTTTTATAAATTGATTCAAGTATATCTATTGCATCTTGGCATCTATTCCATGCATTGTAAGTAAATGCTAAACGATATTTGTATTTGTTTGATGCTGAATCAGCATTATATATATGAACCCACTTTGGTATTGGTTCTATATTTAGAGACTTAAGAATATCGGGTGGTATTTCAGCAATTGTGTTTTGGTTTGCTTGGAGCCTTACTTTGATTGATTGGTCATTATTATTTTTAGAAATAAATGTCAAACTATCATAATTTAATGTACCAGCTAATTGCAAAGTTAGACCTGCATCAATATCTAAATAAATGTACCCATAAGGATAAGTATTCGATTTGCTTTCCCAAACCACCCACTTATTAATACAATCAATTGCAAGTTTGTTGTATTCGAGTTTCGGTTGTGAATACGAATTGTAGGAAAAAATACAAAAGAATAATAGGGCTGCAGTTGCCATGAATTTGACTAATAGTTTGTTCATAATGAACCTGATAATTATAATGAAACATTATTTCAAGTTAGTAAAATCTATTATATAAAACAAGTGAAAATGCTGAGTAAGATTAATAATTATCAAACAGGCACCTTAAATTTTCGATAATAATGGAAAGAGCAAAATTATTTAGTCAACCATTCTATAGCTTGTTCTTTATTTTGAAATACTCTAAGATTCAAACCATTGTTATAAAATACATCTTCCAGAAAAACTAAGTTTTCGTCCAGATATTTTGAATAAATGGCACCTTTTAATTTATATTTATTGTTTTCAAAAACATCTCTAACTTTATCAATTTCTGACGGAATTGTCCAAATTTGATGAATATTAAAATCAATAAAAGCATTTGCTAAATTTGATAAAAACCTCATACAATCTTTTTCATTAGCCAATT
Source organism: uncultured Hyphomicrobiales bacterium (assembly GCA_964493035.1). Taxonomy (GTDB): domain Bacteria; phylum Bacteroidota; class Ignavibacteria; order Kapaibacteriales; family UBA2268; genus JAUQWR01. The sequence continues at coordinate 3,117 of CAZBNQ010000373.1, forward strand.
GTATTGCTTTGATTCTTGTATTTATCAAATCTTCTTTTGTAATAGGCCCTTGGAATATTATCTCAAAAAAATGAAGATTCTCATGATAAATAATTTTTCCCTGCATAAAAAAACCAAAAAGAGATGAACAAACAGGTATAAGATAATACTATTTTATAAAATCAGCAAGTTAAAGATTGTTTATCAAAATGATGAAAAAGCCAAAGAAATTATA
>CAZBNQ010000374.1:0-3329 GCA_964493035.1 uncultured Hyphomicrobiales bacterium
TAATACAAAATTAAAAAATATTATTCGAACAAATAGATTAATATTTGTTAATATATGCAAGTTTTTTATCAAGACATAAATATCTGAATTTAAAATAAATATAGATTGTTTGGCGACATAAGTTTGTTTAACAAAAAAAATGAACTTAGCTTAAACAAAGTGGCACGTTTAATTTTTGTTAATAGAATTTGTTATGCGAATCTATTTAATTATGTTTTATACAAATTAAGAAAATTTTATGTAACAATTTATTATTTTTGCGTTTATTATCGATATATTTCGTATAATTGTAATATTATAGCTAAATAATTATCATTTTGTTCCATAATAGAAATATAGAATGATTGTTTATACCTAATTGGTATTAAAATAAATAGTGCAAAAACATGACTGGTAGAAATCTTCATAAAATCAGCCGCAAAGCGATATTTTTCGCATTTATTTGTGCAGCAATCATGCTTAATTCTTGTGGTTCACAAAGATTAAAAGACTTCGATTTTATCAAAAATCAGCAAGCCGAAAGTTTTGACTCTACTGAAAAGAAGATTTATCTTACTGGCACACTTCCAATTGATTCTGCAGACGTCAACAAGCTGATTTATGATATTTTTCGTATAGAAATTGATGAATATCCCAATCGGATCAAGATATTCTCAAGAGTATTTGATTCTACCGGACATTTTATTACAAATATGGCCGATCCGTATAAACAAAATCCAGATATTAATTACTTCACTTCTATGAAGGAAACTTTGGGCAGACACTATAATCTTAGGGATACTGTAATTCCAAAATTTGAAGTTAGAGAATATGGAGCCAAGGATTCGATACCGTATAATATCGTTTTAAATGTGGATTATTCCGGCTCGATGGATCCTGTGATTGGTGCTGTTTATCAAGGCACTGAAATGTTTGTATCTATGAAAATGGATTATGACAATATCGGAATAGCTACATTTAATAAAGATTTGGATGTGAAAATTCCTTTATCAAAAGAGAAAGATAGAATATTATCTCTATATAATATAAAGAAAACTCAAGGTTTTGGATTGTTTACTGCAGTTTATGACGCATTATATAATTCGATAAATATTTTTGAAGGCAGCTCTGATTCTGTGCCGAGAGTGTTAGTTATATTCACTGATGGTGATGATAATTACTCGAAGAAAGAAATTGGCGCTCTTATTCAAAAAGCAAAAGACATGAAAATTAAGATTTTTACAGTGGCTTTTGGCTATTCAAAAGATGATAATTTGCGCCAGATAGCAAGCTATACCGGCGGTAAGTTTTATAAATTTTATACTAAAGAAGAATTGATAGCGATTTTCCGAGATATTTACATGAGTTTGAGATATTATTATTTCATAACTTATACTCCTCCGAAATATTGGGGATGGCACACTGCCTACTCTACTTTGACACTACCGGGAAGAGATTCTGTCTTGATTGCTCAAGGCGAATACGACACTTCGGATTTATGGAAAGACATCGGCTCGGAATTTGTGCGTCCTATATTGTTTGATTTTGATAAGTCTGATTTAAAACCAGAATCCGGCCCGATAATTGATGAGATTGTAGATGCAATGATGAGTCGTCCAAAACTCAGATTGGAAATTCAAGGTCATACTGATAATATGGGCACAATCGAATACAATCAAAAGTTATCAGAAAACCGTGCCAGAGCAGTCTATGATGCGATAATTCGCAAAGGGATTGACCCTGCACGCTTGCGTTACCGTGGTTTTGGAATGTCTATGCCAAAAGCTTCAAATGACACAGAAGCCGGAAGGATAGAAAATAGAAGAACTCAATTTATTGTATTAGCAAAATAGTATTTAATTTACATTATTCTTCAAAGTTGAAGATATATTTTTTGAATTATGAAAGGAAAAACTTATGAAGCAAATCTTGCTTATCTTCTCATTAATCCTATTTGTAGGCTTAGCATTAGTATCATGTAGCGACGACGAAAATTCAACTGCACCCAAACAAAACGTATTGCCTGAATCATGGCCCTGGAATGTAACCGGTGCATTGATAGACAGCGCTGGCAAGCAAATAACTTATTCAGATTCTGCTCCTATTATCAAATCTGTAGGCAATAATTATTCGATCGAAAGTGTTTATGGTCCTAATACTAAAATTTATGTCAAATTACCCAAAAACTTATCAAGTGGAAAAACCTCAGAATGCACTGTAATTTACAATGGATTAACTATGCCAGGTCAAATAGCAACCTATAATATTGTTTATTCCGCTTCTGATGCTTATGCAGGAACTGTATCCATATTGAGTAGATATGGCAACAAAACAATAGTAGTCTGCAATTTGCAATTTAAAATAAAACTTTAAATTAAATTACAATTAATCTATACTATTCAAACAGCTTAAGAATTTAGGTTAAATTAATAAAATTTGTAATTTACAAAAAGATTTATTAATTTTGTAAATTGTAAATCGTTCTTTCAAAAAATATTCGAGAGTAATATATGGCTGGCAGAAAAAGATCTCGCAGAGCTAAGTACATTACATTATATTCACCGTTTCTTATGAAAGAAACTAAACATGAGCTCATAGGCGAGCCGATTGAGACAGAAACAGGCAGACATCAATGGGCGCGATGCACCAGAAGCCGTCACTCTCAACTTGTCAATTTGGATTTAATTGAGCAAGATCATGATAAATCTAAAGCTATTGTTCCGGTTACTCGCGACGAAGCAATTAAGTATTCTCCAAAATCTGAATACAATATTGGCGATGTGATTTACCACCAAAAATGGGATGATGTCGGTATCGTTCGTGCTAAGGAAGTTACAAGCAATGGAGGAAAATCGATTGTTGTTCAATTTGAAAACAATAGTGAAAAGCGTTTAATTGAATGCTTGAATTAATTTTTTTATATAGATAGATTCTGCTGAAAAAGTGAGGTGAAAATTAGCAGTGATTGGTGTAACTCTTCAAAACAATGAAAGCATAGATCGCGCTTTAAAACGCTTTAAAAAGAAATACGAAAGAAGCGGCATCTTGCGTGAATACAAAAAAAGAACAGCTTTTATGAAGCCTTCTGTTGAAAACAGATTAGCTAAGCTTAAAGCCGCAAGACGTCAGCAAAAATCTTCACAAGAAATGGATTAATTTCTTTGGTTTTTATGCAAAAAGAGCTTGCCCGTTATTGGCAAGCTCTTTTATTTATTATTTAGGTATTTATTCAGAGCTTTTCTTGTTTTTCTGCCCTTTCTTAATTTAGTCCTATATTCAATTCTTTCACTTTTAAATAATTTCAGAACATAATTGCTAACTCTTAACTTTGTGCTCCTTTTTTAAATTAT
>CAZBNQ010000375.1:0-3302 GCA_964493035.1 uncultured Hyphomicrobiales bacterium
GTTAAGTTTATTTCTGATATTGCTCATAGCGATATCGAACTTCTCTATATTGAATATGAATCTTCGGTTAGCAGTGGCAGATTTTTTGTTGCTCAAAAAGACCGAAATGCAGTTCTTAAAGTATTTGAAAATTTTAAAAGAAATAAAGGATGATTATGTTTTCAGCAATCACTTGGTCGGTAAGTCCGACAATAATTGATATCGGCTCTTTAGCAATCCGCTGGTATGGACTGCTTTTTGCCTTTGGATTTATTCTTGCATATCAACTTATGTCAAATTTCTTTAAGAATGAATCCAAACCAATAAAAGCATTAGAAGCACTGACCTATGCCATGATAATTGGTACAGTTGCCGGCGCCAGATTAGGCCATTGCCTTTTTTATGAACCATCCTATTACCTTTCCAATCCTATCGAAATTTTAAAGATATGGAATGGTGGGCTTGCTTCGCATGGTGCTGCTATCGGTATTTTATTAGCTATTTTTTGGTTTTCTCGCAAATATAAAAGCAATTTTACTTTTATGTGGGTTGTTGATAGGATAGTTATTACTGTTCCTTTAGCAGGAGCAATGATTAGATTCGGAAATTTCTTTAATTCAGAAATTATTGGCTACCCGACAGATAAACCTTGGGCTGTTATATTTACTTCTGTGGATATGCTGCCAAGACATCCTTCACAACTATACGAAGCATTTTCTTATTTGTTGATTTTCGGAATTCTTTTGGGATTATATCTTAAGTTGAAAAGACAACCAAATCCCGGATTCATTTTTGGTGTATTCTTGATTTTGTTGTTTGGTGCTAGATTCTTGATAGAGTATACTAAAGAAGTGCAAAGCGCATTCGAAACTTCAATGATAATGCACATGGGGCAGTTGCTTAGCCTGCCATTTATCATAGCAGGCATCGCTTTTGTTGTTTATTCTTTCAAAAAGGCTAAGAAAGTTTAATCAATCTCAGACTTAATCTCTCTTTTTACAACGACGATAGTTTTGTCGTCGTTGTAAATCGAGTTAGCCGAATACTTCTGAACATCCTCAATTATCATATAAGCAATATTTTTTGCAGTTTCGTCTTTATATTTTCTAATAATATCGCAAATTCGCTCCTCGCCATATTGATTACCATCTTTATCTTGAGCTTCCGAAATACCGTCGGTGTAGAGAACCAATATATCGTTGTGCTTCATCGATAAATTTTCAATTTGGTAAGTCTGATTTTCTAAAATCCCAAGCAATCCGCCAGTTGGCTTCAAAAAACTAAATTCATTCTTGAAATAGCTGAAATGAATAGGCGAGCAATGCCCTGCATTAGCATACAGAACAAGCCTATTGCTCGACATAGTCAGTTCGCAATAAAAGAGGGTTACAAACCGCTCAAAAGGGAAAGTCTCGTAAATCAATGAATTTAATCTATTGAGCAGAGCTGATATTTTAGGAGAAAACGAAAGCCCCATCCGAATAGCACCCGATACGAAAAGAGCTTGAATTGCGGCAGGCAGACCTTTGCTTGCTGCATCGCTTATCACAATACCTACTCTTTCCTCTTCGTCGGAATGATTTTTGAAATAATCAAAATAATCTCCTCCAACTTCGCTATCCGGAATACATGCACCGAAAACACTATAATCATGAAATTCCAAATTATGCTGTGGCAGCAAATTCCTTTGAATTTCGGAGGCTTTATTGATATCGCGTTGAAGTTTTTTGCGCTCTTCTTTATATTGCATATCTCGTATTCTAACGCTTGCCACACTGCTTATAATATTCAAAGTTTCGAAAAAACTTTGTAGAATATGTTCAGCATTAAAGCCTAAAACCCATTTGTAATATCGATGGTTATCTATTTTAACGATTTCGCCCAAAGCAGTCACTGAATATACTTCAATACCTTTTTGGCGCAAAAAATCATCTGTTTCTTGATGCAAACTAGTTCTATTATTTACTAATTCGCTAAAAACTGGATAATCTTCCAAATTAACTTTGTAATTGTTTGGAATTTTTTTCAGACTGCCAATCTGATATCTAAGCTCGTATACTTTTTCTTGAGGATTAAGCTCCCAAACTCTTCCGCCAACAATCTCAAACTCATGATGATTGACTAATTCCTTGACTAAAGACTTCAAAAACACCAATTCAGACTTATAACTGCCTTCGGTAAATTTCTCAACAAGCTTATAAATATCGCGTTGAGAGCTATTGCTATAGACCATCTCTATTAATCCTAAACTATTTAATTAACTTTGCCTTGCGCATCGCATTTTCAATCAACTTACGGTTTGATTCTTGTATTGGAAGCAATGGCAATCTGTAATTCTCTTCCATCATTCCCATAATCGCTAAAGCAGCTTTGACCGGCACAGGATTAGTTTCCACAAAGTTTAATTGCATCAATTCAAACAAATTATAATGTATTTCGAGGGCTTGTTTGTATTTTCCTTGGAGAGCTAAATTTACGCACTTGCTAAAAGCTTTTGGAGCATAATTAGAAAGTACTGAAATAATACCTTTTGCGCCCAGCATTACTGCAGGAAGAGTAAGAGCATCATCGCCACAAAGCAAAGTAAATCCTTCGGGAGCATTAAGCATGATTTCCATCATTTGCTCCAAATCGCCCGAAGCTTCTTTTGTTGCGATAATATTTTTGTGTGCTGATGCAAGTTTCAATTGTGTAGAAGCACTAATATTTACTCCAGATCTTCCCGGCACATTATAAATAATCTGCGGAATATCAACTGATTCTGCAATTGCCAAAAAGTGATTGAACAAACCCTCTTGCGATGGCTTGTTGTAATATGGAGCAACAAGCAATACTGCATCTGCACCATGCTCTTTGGCTACAAGGCTCATATCAATACTAGCCATTGTGCTGTTAGATCCTGTTCCTGCTATCACAGGAATACGACCTTTTACATGCTCGACAGTTTCAATAATCAACGAAATTCTTTCTTTAGCATTCAATGTTGCAGCTTCGCCAGTAGATCCGCATACTACTACTGCATCTACACCATTATCGATCTGGAAATCAAGTAATTTCTTGAATGCATCAAAGTCAACTGATAAATCTTTTTTAAAAGGAGTTACAAGAGCGGTTATTGTACCTTGTAAATTCAGTTCTTTCATAGTCTTTCCCTTTACTATTTCAATTTTTTGACAGGCTTGCGTCATTAATCATAAATATATGATATATTAATTCTTTTCCGTTAAAACGGACTACACCAATATTTAAATTACAATTTAAAACAAATGTTTTAAATATAAAAATAATTATTAGTCATAATTAATTTATATTTCATTTTAAAA
>CAZBNQ010000376.1:0-3295 GCA_964493035.1 uncultured Hyphomicrobiales bacterium
AAGGTCTTTATCACCTTCATTTTTGATGATGATATCTTGAGTCATTTCATTGCCTTGAACTGTTTTGCCAAATGATACTTCATTTGTACTTAATTTGATATAAGGAGCTGCAGCTTCTGCAGGTTTACCTTTACCTTTCAATCCAATTGAATAGGATGAATGGTTAGGATCGTTTGTTTCAAAAATTAATTCAGTAGAAGTATAATCTTCGACTTTAGTAGGAGTGAATTTAACTTTAACAGTTGTTTTTGCACCTGGAGCTAAAGTAATGCCTGCACTTGGATAATCGATCAAAGCAAAGCAATTGTCCCAATCCCAGTCAATATATGCTTTAGTAATTTTTAAATCTTTTTTGCCTGTATTAGTTATTTCAACTTGTTTTTCAAGTGATTTATTAACTACCACTTCGCCGTATTCAAGAGTTGAAACATCTGTAGAAATTTCAGGTTCGATAACTTCAGGTTTTCCAACAAACCAAGTCATAGCATTATCAAGCAAAATTTTATTCATGAATGGGTTAGAGCTGGCTTCGATACCTGCACCCATGTAAACAACTTTTGCATTACCTTTTTTAACTCTTACAGCTCCGATTGTATCAAGACTTCCATCATAGTAGCACACTTTATTTGCTGTACTATTTTCTAAAAGCTTGAAAGCATCAGTTTGTAAGTGATAGAACGACTCAGCAGATTGGTTTGCTGTGATTGCAAAACCACGGCCTACTGTATCTTCTTCGAAACCGGTTAATTGATATCTATAGATAGTGATATTCTGACCGGAAACAGTTGTATGTGGTTTTGCAGCCAAAAATGTTACACCCAAAGTTTTTTCGAAGAAATCCATATAAGGTTTTCTATCTGCCAAAGGTGCAGTTGATTTATAAGCCCAGAAAGCTGTAATATCTGAAGAAACAAATACACATTTACCAGCTGCAATTGCTTTATTGATACCAGTCAATATTTCTGTTGGGATAATTCTGAGTGTGTTATATTCAGAAGCAACAGTAAAGAATGAAACTTGGAAAGATTCAGGTGGATATTTTGATAATGTTTCTGTTGTTATAGGAAGATTAACAAAATCTTTTCCGAACATTGTTTCATTCAAAGCAGTTACATAAAGATTATCGCTTGGATTTAAACCATAGTAATAAGCATATTTTGCTTCTGCAGAAAGCATACCCAATAGTTTTGTTTCAATCTTTGGGAAAGCTGACTTCAAATCGACTGGAGTAGCCGAAAGAGCAACTAAAGCAAATCCATTATTATCGCCTAATTCGTAAGTTACAGTAACTTTTGTTGAAGATTTTGGCTGAACTGTAACAGTAGGTTTATCGATACTAATTGACCAACCTTCAGGAGCATTGTAATTAATATCAATATTAGCTTTGATAATCACGTTGTTATCGTTTTTGATTGTAATTTCTTGAGTAGCAGTTTTGTTTAATGGTGATTTCAAGAAATAATCATTAGCTGAAATTGTTAAGCCTAATTGCTTCCAAGTTTCAACACCAGTAAGGTTAGGAACAGTAGATTTGCCGGCTTGAATTACTTCCTTAGTAGCATCGTTTTGCAACCAAGCACCAACAAATAATAAGTTTGAATACCAATCGCTACCAAGAGTAACCGGATATTCGAAAGTTTGCTCTTTATTGGCTAAAAGATTTACTTTAATACCATTTGAGTTTGGATAAGTAGCGCGAGGAATGAAGAAATAATTTGTTTCGCCATTTGGTGCGCCGGTATATCCATGATAAGCTTCTATCAATGTTATTCTCAAAGTACCTGATATTGCTGTTTCAGAAATAACTGATACTTTAGCAGAATATTTACCACCTGTATTTACTAATGTACATTTAATTGATACTGGTGATTCTTGATCATTTAAACCAGTAACTTTACCTTCGAAAGATTGCGATTGAGGAGTGCCATTATAAGCATTACCATTTACAATCAATGTTGGAGTACCTGTAATTCCATAATAAGCAGAACGTGAATTCATAGGATCGACAACATACATTGGATTGCCTGCATTCACTTGATAGCTCATGGGCAATACTTTGTCGATATTGGCTTTCAACCAGTCGTTATATGCTGGATTGAGGGCAGCGCAAGGTCCACAGGTAGTTTGTGTAAATTCTTCCATAACTACCATTCGCTGCGATCCTGCAAATAGTGATGCTTGGAGCATGACTGTCAGCAGGAATAATGCCGTAAATAGTCTTTTCATTTTTTCTCCTTAAAAATAATAAGCAAATTTATATCAATAACATTACAAACACCTTAAATGTTACATTAAATTAATACTTAAAATTATAAATACCAATAGATTTATTGCTGTATTACGATTTTTTTTTAAACATTTATCCAATTAATATTATTAAGCCTAAAATCGTTTTCAAAACTCAATATAGATTTAAATTTTTCATCAATTATTATTATATTTGTAGATTATAGAGTAAAATGGAAATTTTGTAGTTAAGGGATGAAATTAAAAGATTATTATACAATACTTGGAGTGGAGCGCACAGCATCGGGTGCTGACATCAAAAAAGCTTATTACTCTTTAGTAAAAAAATATCATCCCGACATGCATGATAACGATCCATATCTCTTAGATCGATTTAATGAAGTTAATGAGGCATATAAAGTGTTAGGAAATTTGGACAGCAGATTGGATTATGCTCTCCAACTCTACCTCCATGAAGAAATTCGAGAAGAAGCTTTAGCCAAGCTTAACGTTATGCAAAAAGAAATGGCTAAAGAATTAAAAAAAGAAATGAAATCGAGAAAGAAAAATGCCAGAAAGTAAAACATTTAAAAACATTATTACCGATAATAAGATATTTTTAATTCTTTATTTGTGCTTTTTGATTTATGGTGCTTTTAGGCTTAGCCTTTTTCCAAAAGGTGCCGATTTGCTCTGGCTTAATGCTCATAATTCTTGGTTTCTTGATTTGTGGTTTAGATTTTGGACTATGATTGGCGATGGCGTCTTCTTTGTTTCTATTTTAATTCCTCTTCTGTGGATTAGAATTAGATATTCAATTATTGGGCTTTTCTCCTTTATTTCGTCCGGATTGACTGCTCAAATTCTTAAAAGAATTTTTGATATGCCCCGCCCTAAGGTCTATTTCCAAGGTATAGTCGATTTATATTTTGTTCCCGGTGTGCATGTTTATTCTCAACATAGCTTTCCTTCGGGGCATACTGCAAGTGGATTTGCTCTTTTCTTGTTTTTATCTGCAATCAGTAAAAATAAAAATAGAGTGATAATCAACGGCGCTAATTTGGCGCCC
>CAZBNQ010000377.1:0-302 GCA_964493035.1 uncultured Hyphomicrobiales bacterium
GATTATGCTTGCTTTTATTGATTCTACAGCCTTTTGCAGTTTTCTAATAGTTTCTTCAGCAATTTTTCGTTCGGTTATATCTCTACAAATAACATACGAATTCAACAATTTACCATTGCTGTCATAAATAAACTTGGCATGATCTTCCCGCCACATAATTGTATTATTTGGTCTAATCAACCTATAAGTGTAAAGCAATTCTTTCTGATTATCTGCTATAGCTTTATAAATTTGCTCAAATAAAGAATCTCTATCATCAGGATGAATCATCTGTTTTTTGTTTAGCGTACTACAACTCAAGC
>CAZBNQ010000377.1:312-3293 GCA_964493035.1 uncultured Hyphomicrobiales bacterium
TCAGCATTTATTCCAATATGAGATTGATTTGCATTTGCAAACATATTTTGATATCCTGGAGAAGCATAAATCAGATTAGTATCACCATCAAAAACAATAATTCCATCTGAAGTATTTTCTGCAATTAGTCTATACTTCTCTTGGCTTTCTGCAACTTGCTTTTGTGCTGTTATCAAATCGCTCACATCATTTAAAATTGCAAAATAACCTTGCACTTGTCCTGTTTCGTCTAATTTTGGTATTAGTGTTCCTTCAATATCAAATGTTTTACCATTAGGATATGTGAATTTATTGAGATATCTAACAGTTTCGCCTGTCAATACTTTTTGAATTTGTGGCAATGCTTTATCAAAAGTAGCCTCACCAACCACTTCTTTCAAACTTTTGCCAATTACATCTTTAGCATTAAGATTTAATTTCTTGAAATATGTTTCATTTGCATATTCATAAACTAAGTCTTTATTAATAAACGAAACCAATTGAGGAAGAACATTCACAATTGTTTCAAATTTTTCTTTTGTATTATCCGATTCAATTTTAGCTTGCTGCAGTACCTTTTCGTGATTTCTCAAAGTATCTATCAAAATCAAATTTTTAACATTTTGCAATATTATTTCACTGATTTGTTCAGTGATTACACTCATAAATTTGATTGTCTTCTCGTGCTGAGTGCTTTCATAAGCAACCAAATCTTTTGAATATTGCAGAAGTTTATCATAGTCCAAATCCAATTCTTCACTAATTTTTTTCAAATCCTCATTCTCAAACTTAGAATCTACCATCTGCCCGGCACCGAAATTACCAATATGCAGATCTTCTATTTTGATTGGAATAGTAATAGTAACCATATTACTAAAGGTACATCCTTTTCGGCAAATTGGATGATTTACGTGCTTAAGCTCTTCAATCAGCACAGATTCGAATGCCTGGCACCTTGCTAGCCCTTTTTCTGATGACCTAATATAGGAACAAAACCTACTAAATCCACTGGGAGTTGTTATAGACTTTCCATCTTTATCATATATAATTGCAGGAATTTCGAATATTTCAGAAAATGAATCCTGAATTTTTTGCAATCTTCCGATATTAATAACATCTTCAATCTTAATATCAAATCCCATATATTCAAGGATAGCCATATTTTTATTCCTTACTACTTATTAATTTAATTAGTAAATTGGTAGACTTATAAAAAATTTCGTACCAATATTTGGCGTGGATTCTACTCTTATCTTTCCTTTATGCATCTCAATAAATTCTTTGCATAATATCAAACCAAGCCCAGTTCCTTTTTCATTTGATGTACCTAATGTAGAAACATTAACGTCTATTCTAAATAGTTTGCTAATCGTTTCTTGACTCATGCCGATTCCATTATCCTCAATACAAATCTCAACAAAGTTTTCGCTAAGGAAATTTGAGATTACAATTTTTCCATTTTCTGGAGTAAATTTGATTGAATTAGAGCACAAGTTTCTTATTATTGTAGTTAATAGATTTGCGTCAGCAAATACTTCCTCAACTTCTAACAAATATTCGAAACTAATGTTTTTATTTTTTGCCGATAAACTAAGAATTTGAATTGTATTATCAACAATATTTTTAAAGTTAATATACTCAGGACTGAATTTTATTGTTCCTCGCTGAGATCTTGACCACTCTAATAAATTTTCTAACAAAGAATAAATATTTTTTGAGGAGTCCTGCATCAAGTTGAGGAAGAGTAATTTTTCATCTTCAGGTAAATCACTATAAGATTCTAAAAGCAATTCACTTACTTGTTTAAAATTGGCAATAGGATTTTTTAGATCGTGAGCTATGATTGAGAAAAATTTATCTTTCTCTTGATTTGCTTTTTCGAGCGATTCCTTTGTGTAAATTAACTCTTCAATCAAAGAATTTTTTTCAAATAAATTTGCTTCGATTAAATTATTTGATTCGCTCAGATCATTTAGTAATTGTTCTTGATACTCTTCGGCTAATTTTTTTTCTTTCACATATTTTTTAAATCTTAATCTAACGATATTAATTCCCAATGCTCCTACCAACCAAAGAAGTGAATATCTCAGATATAAATTATTATCCTGAGCTTTAATCGATTCTTCATAATTAGCCCATGGTATTGATGTACTGAGTCCTCCCCTTATTTCGCCAACTTTATATCCCTGGCTTGCATGACATTTTAGGCATCCTTGCTCAGTTTTCAATGGAGCCATATATCTGAAATATACTAATCCATCAATTGTATCAAATCCTTTATAATCCTTAACACCTTTTTCAAATTCCTTCAAAGCAACCATCTCCCAATCATCGGCTATATTTTCCGGCCTTATCGGGTTTAAACTTGTAATATGGCTTAAGATATTATATTTCTTTTTGGCTATTTCATTTAGCTGCCGTGTCATATATGCTGGATTCATCAAAGTAAGTTTCTTTCCTGATGGAGTCTCGATATCTCTTTCTTTGACAATTAAATATGGATTAGATTGAGTTTCTGGTGTAATTGGCACGTATACGCCGCCATGCATAGTCGCCCAATGCCTAAAAATCAGATCTTTTTCAAAACTCTTAATACCTTCTTTATTTGCTAAACTATATGTTTCATTATTGACTTGAACATATGCCCAATACGCCAAGCCCAAAATAATTATTGTCCAGCCGGTAAGCATATATAAAAATAAAGTATTTACTGATATATGCTTATGTTTTTTTTGATTTATATAATTCATTATTCTCCCTTAAAATAATGTAGAAATTTGAAAAAATATTCAAATGAGAACATTACAATTTTATGAGAGAATAATATTTGGATTTATTCTAGATTTAAGATTAAATTCTTTAAAAGTAACAAGTAAAATAGACCCCATTGTCGCACCCCTTTTCAAAAACTTCACTTTCCCGTTTGCTAAGATATAAAATTAAATCGTTAAATTAAAATTATGACAAAGTTTTAATTTGCAATTTATCAATTACTTAGCGCT
>CAZBNQ010000378.1:0-3283 GCA_964493035.1 uncultured Hyphomicrobiales bacterium
ATATATTAATTTTATTTTGTTTATCATTACTATTATTCAATAACTTTTGCATAATTTAAGAAAATAGAACTAAAATTTGTACCTTCCTTTTTTGCATTGGTTAGGTTTAAAATAATTTGTGGTTTTCCTCCTTGCAAATCAAATGCAATAGAAACTCCATTTTTTACATATTCAGGGCATGGACTAATAGAAATAATTTGCTTTTGTCTTGTTATGCTGGTCATTTCATTGATATTAATCGACTTTAATGGCAATAGAAGCGCTACATCAAAATGTTGCGAATTTATAATATCATTATAATCACTTATTGAACTAATATCCAAAAAAATAAATTTTATTGATTTCTTTTGAATTTTACTGTTTTTGAATTGTTTAACTACATTTTCTATATCAAGCTTAAGATCATTTGATTGTCTATTCTTTTTTTGATAAATAATTGCAATATTTACAAAGTCGTGTGTGCGTCCTGACAAGTTCCTATCAAATTCAAGTGTCTTGATGAGCAATTTTATTTGAGTATATGCAGGCAGAGGTACTTCCTGAGCTATGCTATCGGCTAAAAAAAGTATTAATAATATAACAATATTAGAAATTTTCTTCATTCTTACAATCCAAATTCCAGTGAAAAATAAATTGCTCTTTGTGCTTGCGGCACAGCTAATTGTTTAAATTCAGTACCAACAGGGAGATAGTACTCTCTATCCCATAAGTTTCTTATATTAACACCTAGTGATAAGCTTGGAATTTTAATATCATTATCGATCAAATTTATCAATTTATTTATATTAAAGGAAGAATATAAGTGAGTTAGATTATAATCTGAAGTATTATATCTTTTTTGAGTCATATTATCTTCTAGAGTCAATCTTGAAGTTTCATAATAGTCTTCGATACTTATTCTCCAAAAATCGAAAATCAAAGCGCTAGCTTTTAGCTTTATTAAATGTTTTGGTGAATTTTCCAGACGTTTGTTAGTTGTTTCATCTACTGGATTTTGATAGGAATATGCGAATTCGCCATAATATCCATTTTCATTTTTATATTGAATGGAAGCTTGAATACCTTGATTGATTACTTCCACTAAATTATAAAACTTTGTTGTTTTTTTATTATTATCAATCGAAATTAAATCATGAAGTATATGATGATAATAAGTAAATTCGAGTCTTGTGTTAAGATTTAAATCATGAATAATAAGAAATTCATTAGAATACATTTTTTCCGGTTTTAATTTTGGATTTGCTTCATGTATATTGTGCTCTTCATAATATAATTCATAAATATTTGGCGCTCTAAACGAATGATTGAACATATATTTGAAGGAAAATGAGTTCCAAGGTGAATATATAATAGAAAAACGAGGAGATAGATTGTTCAAATTATTTAATTTAAAATAATCATATCTAAAACCAGCACTAATAGCAAGGTTTTCAAACAATTGATAATCATCTTGGATATATGAAGAAAATCTATAAGAAGGGAAATTTTTGTCAAAATAAGTGGCATCATTATCCCATAGTTTGTAATTTGCTTCGAATTCGTAAATATAATCTACACCGAAAGAAAGTCTATTATCTATAGCCAAATCAGTAATATGTCGAATTTCAAATCCGGCCCAAGTACCATAATTTCTATCCTTTTGGATAATATCATATATATACTCGCCTTCATATTTATATTTATCGAAATATACTCTAGCTTGTGTAGAGTTCTGAATATCATGATCGTATTTATAAGATAATTCTGTAAAAAATCTTGCATCAGATATTGGATTTTGAGTGTCAAAGATTGATCCCCATGAGCCTGATGTATAAGCCTTATTACGTTTGCTATATGAAGCTAATAGATTAAAATCTTGATATGATACTTTGGAAGTAAAATTAACGTAATCTTCAGGATCTTTTCTTGTCGTGTTTTGAATTTGGAAAATTGAATCAACATACTTTTTATATCCATGCGTACTACCATTATTTTGTCCATATCTGAAAGAAATGTTAAAATCAATATCATTAATTTCGTGCCCTATAGTTAAAGCAATATCCCTAGTTCCCCAAGATCCAATTCTTGATACAGCATTTATACCATCAATAGATTTCCCTTTTTTGGGAATAATATTGATAACCGCAAACATCGCTCCTGTACCATACATGACCGAGCCGGGACCTTGAATAACTTCAATTCTCTCAATAGACCTAATGCTTATTGGAAATTCATTATGGAGAAATGGGGTAGTATAAATATTATCGTTTAGTATATGTCCATCATATAATACAATTGCTTTGGAATTATAACTCGCTAAGTGATCCATTCCTCTAATTCCAACAAATGTATATGAGTTGTCATCTCTAACAAAAAAACCATTCAATGATGATACAACATCATAAATATCACTGTATCCCATTTCTTTTATTTCATCTGAACTTATTATCAATATTGGTGCAGGTGTAGAAAAAATATTTTGATCATACTTTGATACTGTGCTTACATTTGAATTTAAAAGAGACTCAATATCTTCACTATGCTGAGCAAAATCATTTGATTGGGAATAAGACAATAAATTCATTGTAAATATCAAATTTACTGTTATTATCAATTTAAAAAACTTACTTAACATTTATTCACCTTATTATTATAATTAAATGGACGTGTTTTTGATATAAAATTGTGATAGGATAATGTTTTTTTTATTATAAAATTAAAATTAATGATTAAATAATAATAAGTTTATTAAAATAAAATTTTGAGATTCAATCATCGTTTATAATGTTTTTAAATTTAATAGGAACAAAAATGGGTATCGAAGTATTATACACAGCAGAAGCAAAAGCAAATGGTGGCCGCGAAGGTCATGTTAAATCTTCAGATGGCAAAATCGACATGAAAGTATCAATGCCAAAATCAATGGCCGGCGCGGGCGATTCTGGCTCTAATCCTGAACAATTATTTGCTGCTGGCTATTCAGCTTGTTTTGATGGTGCTCTAAATCTTGTTGCAAGAATGCAAAGAAAAGATATTAAATCTGAAACTACTGTAAAAGCTAGTATTGGTAAAAATGCTGAAGGCGGATTTGACTTAGAAGTTGAAATTATTTCTGAAATTTCCGGTGTTTCTCAAGCAGAAGCAGATGAATTAGTTAATGCAGCTCATCAAGTATGCCCATATTCAAGAGCTACTAGAAATAATATTGACGTCACTGTAAAAGCTATTGCAAAATAATTTATTAATCTTATGGAATAAAGCATCGTTGAGCTTTCGACGATGCTTTATTTTTTATTAAATTTGT
>CAZBNQ010000379.1:0-3281 GCA_964493035.1 uncultured Hyphomicrobiales bacterium
CCGGTTTGTTTTTAGGACCAACTGTCTATATTTTTCTATACCGTCTACCTGAATTATTATTAGATAAAGTAATGATAAGCGAAACGTATATGGTGCTTGCTCTTGCAAGTTCACCGATTGCTCTATTCATTTCAATTTATAAATATAAGTTTTTAGATATTCAATTTATTCTCAAACGAAGCTTCGTATATTTTTTAATATTCCTATTTTTAGGTGCAGTTTATATTTTCACTCTTTGGTTATTGAGAAAAATTGTATTACTTAATCTATATGATGTTATATATGCTGCAGATGCAATTGCTACTTTACTTGTTCTTTTTCTATTTCAACCAGTTAAAAAAAGGATTCAGTTGTTTGTTGATAAAAAATTGTTTCAGGTTTATTATGATTATAGGCAAGTAGAACAAGAATTCCTAGAATCAATTAAATATTCTATGAATGTAAATGAGATAAAAAATGCGATATTTAATATACTTAACAAATATATTCACACAAACGATTCAAAAATATTAACTTTCATCAATTCAGAATTTAATTTATCCGGACAAATTCATGGTACTATTGCAATTCATGGTAGTCTACTTAGTTCTGTAATATCCAAAATTAAATCAAATTCGAGAATGCTTATAAGTAAGGAAAGTGTGATAGAAGACTACAAAGAATTTGAAGAAGATAAGCAATTAATGAAGCATTTTGGATCTGACCTAATTGCTTTTGCCAAGTCTGATGATAACCATTTTGCAGTTTTTATAGCTTGCGACAAAAAAAGAACTAACATGACATTCAATCCTGAAGATGTTGCCTTGCTCAAGCTTATGTGTAATGAAACTATTAGCATGATAAACAAAATCGAATTAGAAAAGGCATTGATTATACAAAAAGAAGAAACAAAAAAATTAGAAGAGTTAAATTCGTTAAAATCCCTATTTGTATCAAGTGTTTCGCATGAATTGAAGACTCCACTCACTTCAATAAAGCTTTTTGCTGAGATTTTAGCTCAGAAAAATGAAAATCAATTACCAAAAAATCAAGAATTTCTATCTATCATTCAAGGCGAATGTGAGAGATTGAACCGATTGATTGATAACATTTTGGACTTTTCAAAAATTGAAAAAGGTACTAAAGAATATCATTTTAAACCAATCGACGTTAATAATACAATTAAAGATGTCCTTAAATCAATGGAATATGTATTCAAATTGAATCGTTTCAGCATTAAATCCGATATTGATGAAAGTGAATATCTTATATTTGCTGATGAAGATGCCGTTAAAGAAGTATTAATCAATATTTTATCAAATTCTATAAAGTATTCTCTTAATACAAGAGAAATTGAAATACAATCGTATAGAAACGAAGATAAAGTAATGATTGCAATTCAAGACAAAGGAATAGGAATAAAATCTGAAGAACAATCAAAGATTTTCGAACCATTCTATAGGTCTAAAGATAAAAATGCTTCTATAGCGGGTGGAGCTGGCATAGGTTTATCCATTGTTAAGTCTATTATTGATGCACATCAAGCTCAACTTGAATTAAAGAGCGAACCAATGAAGGGAACATGTATAAAATTATTTTTCGATATATGGAGCAATGATGAAGCAGATATTGATTATTGAGGATGATCCTGCAATTTTGCTTGGATTGGAGTCAGCTTTAGAAGAATATGAACTTATAAGTTCTAGCGAAGGTGCCGATGGTTTAATTAAAGCACTTGATAATAATATTGACTTGATTATTCTTGATATTATGCTTCCAATAATGAATGGATTTGATATTTGCAAAGAACTTCGTAAAAAAGGGCTTCATACTCCAATAATCATGCTTACAAGCAAAAAGGAAGAAGCTGATAAACTTTTTGGTTTCGAAACCGGTGCTGACGATTATGTGACAAAACCTTTCAGTATCAATGAACTTAAAATGCGAATTAAAGCTCTTCTAAGACGGTCTGAAATGCAGAATTCTTCGAATGATTCTGCTTCATATAAATTTTCGAATATTACTGTGGAATACAAAAAATTGGATGCATTCAGAAATGGTATAGCATTAGGTTTGTCTGCTAAAGAATTTCAAATTTTGAAGTATTTTGTTGAGCACGAATCTGAAGTTATTTCTCGTGATAAGTTGTTGGATGATATCTGGGGATATGATAATTATCCAACTACGAGAACAGTTGATAATTACATATTATCACTAAGAAAAAAAATTGAAATTGATTCATCCAATCCAAGACACATTTTGACTGTGCATACTGTAGGTTATAAATTTGTAAAATAATAATTATTGAATAGACTTATACTTTTCTATATATTTAGAAATTTGACTTAGTTGCTCGGGTGTGATGCTTTGTTTGCCGTCGGTAAGAGCACATTCAGGGCGATTGTGAGTTTCAATCAAAAGCCCATCAGCACCTAATGCAATAGCAGCTTTCGATATTTCATTTACGAATTTAGAATCTCCGGCCGAGTGGGAAGGATCATATATGACAGGCATATCAGTTCTGTTCTTTAATTCAATGATGCTCGCCAAGTCAGGAGTAAATCGCAATTCGGAATCAATTTGTTCAAAAGTTCTGATACCACGCAAACAGAGCAGGACGTTAGGATTGCCTTCATTTCTAATATAGTCTGCGGCATGAATAAGCTCGCTCAAAGTAGAAGAAAAACCTCTTTTTAGTAGAACTGGCTTTTGCTCATCAGCTGTTTTTTGACCGACAATTTTCAAGAGGCCAGAAGAAGTCATATTTCGGCTGCCAATTTGAATAACGTCAATATGATCATAATACTGATCAAGTTGCATAGGATCCAAAATTTCGGTAACTGTTTTCATTCCAAATTTTTGGGCAGCTGCATGCAATAAAATGACACCATCTCCACCCAAACCTTGAAAATCATTAGGAGAAGTGCGTGGTTTGAATGCTCCGCCTCGCAAATATCTAACGCCTAATTTGCTGATAGACTCTGCAATTACATCAATTTGTTCCTTAGATTCAACTGAGCAAGGACCTGCAATAATGAATGGTTTTGCAGCTTCTATCCCATGACCTATTATATTTTCGTCTTTAATATTCAAATCAAATTTAATCAAACCTAAAAATACATATTCTCAAAATTAACACTTTTTTTAAAAGTTTAAAATGATTAATTTATCATTTTTATGGACGTTTGTAATCGAAATAAATTAATGTTTATTCGTATGCTTGAATTTTTAGAATTTTTGGGTGTTAAAGAAAATTTTTTAAATGATTATAAATCATTTAAAGGATTGTGTTTATGCAATCA
>CAZBNQ010000380.1:0-3267 GCA_964493035.1 uncultured Hyphomicrobiales bacterium
TGTTCTTTGAAATACTGCTTGGATAGATAGATCGAAAGGAGCAGGATTAGTTCTTTCCCAAGGATTTTCGGGATTTTCGATTAGAGTTTGTTCCTCATAGAAATATTGGCTAATAGAATGCTTTAGACCAATACCCCAAAAAGAAAATTTACCTACATATTTTCCTAAATCAACTTCTGGAATAAATCTAATCAAAGCTTCAGTGCCCAGAAATGATCCTATTTCCAGTTGAGGGACGCCAGCAAAAATTGTACTCATATTGCCACCGGCAGGCAAAGTATAAAAACCGGGAATATCTTTAAGAGCATTTAATAATGTATCTTGCACAGCTTTAGGCAAAAATCCATAAATAGGGTGCTGCTTTACTAAATCTTGAATTGCCTGATTATCCAAATGCAATTGAGTTGTGTCGCCTCCCAAAATTGTAGAAGCTTTGTTGGGTATATTGAATTTATTTTGTTGCAATCCATCATATAAAATATTTTTAAATAAATAACTAATCAAACCGGCTGTATCGGTTATATTTACTTTCTGATTAATTATATCTACTGTACCATATTTTCCTGATGTTATTACATTTATATCAAATTTTTCATTTGGTAATGTAGGATGATATGTCTTTTTGCTATTATCAACAAAACCAGTCATCATGTGGATACCAAATTTAAAATAGGGTTTATCTACATTTAGAGGTATATAAGCTTGATTAAAGAATCTTGCATTTGAAGTAGCGTTAACTGTTTCTACCATAGGTGAAAGATAGGGAACACCATTAGCATCAAACAAATCTTTCGAGAAAGAACGAGCTAAATCAATTGTATATTGATTAGCCACAGAAAAAGATTCTACTGAAAAAACAACTAATAGGATTAAAACCAAACATAATTTCTTCATATATATCACCTCAATTGAAAATATTCTTTTTAATAATTATATAAATTGGAATGGCAAAAATAAAAACAGGAATAATTAAAGCGCCTAGCATTGAATTATCAAAATGACCAACAAGCATTTTGATAAACATTCTGACAAAAATGAATGCCACAATGAATGCAAGCAGCCAGCTAAGTGGTGTTTTAATTCTTCTTTTTAATTTTTCAGCCATTTCTTTTTAATAATAATATATAAAGGCAAAGCAAAAATGCCTGTTATAATAATAACACTCAATATGTAAGTAAGTTGCATAACTAAACCTAAAATAGCGAAAAATATTTTCACTAAAATGAATGCAACAAATATTGCAATAGCCGCAGAAATAAACTTTTTTGCCATAAAAGCTCCAAAATATTTATATAAAAATAATGCTTTTCGGTTTATTATTCAAAAAATTTCAACAAATAGCGGAAATTCATTAATTTTGTAATTATCATTTATGAGGAATTTATGGCACTGATTATCGACGGAAAGAAAATTTCCGATACAATTAAACAAGAAATTAAGGAAAAAACTCAAGAATTGATCAATTCTAGAGGTATTCGCCCAGGATTAGCAGTCCTTTTGGTAGGCGAAGATGCTGCTTCTCAGATTTATGTTAGAAGTAAGGCAAAAGCTTGCGAAGATTTAGGTTTCCATTCTTTAGTCGAAAGAATGCCTGCAAGTGCTAGCGAAGAAGAAGTTCTTGCTCTAGTGAATAAATGGAATAATGATCCTACTATTCATGGTATTTTAGTTCAATTGCCATTGCCAAAACAAATTAATGAAGTAAAAGTATTATTAGCTATTTCTCCTAGAAAAGATGTAGATGGTTTTCATCCCGAAAATTTAGGAAGATTGATGATTGGTATGCCTGGCTTCGTGTCTTGTACTCCTGCAGGTATTGTTGAGCTTTTAGTTAGATCAAATATTGAACTTAAAGGCAAACATGTGGTTGTTGTTGGACGCAGCAATATAGTTGGAAAGCCGGTAGCAAACCTGCTCTATCAAAAAAATCCAAGAGCTAATGCCATTGTAACAATATGCCATACTGCTGCCAAAGATCTGAGCTACTATACCAAACAAGCAGATATTTTGATTGCTGCTGTTGGTGTGCCTGAAGTTATCAAAGCCGAAGATGTCAAAGAAAATGTAACGGTAATTGATGTTGGTATCAATAGAATCGAAGATCCTAATCATCCTAAAGGCTCGAGAGTGGTTGGCGATGTCGATTATCATGCTGTTTTTGAAAAAGCTCATGCAATTACTCCGGTCCCCGGTGGTGTCGGACCAATGACCATTGCTATGTTAATGAATAATACTTATATTTCTGCCGAAGGATCAATATTTAATGTATAAAGATATCGAATTTGAAATAATATTCGAAGATGATAATTTGGTAGCTATCAATAAGCCTGCTGGATTATTGACTATCCCGGATAGATATAACAAAAAAATTCCTTGCCTTAGTCGAATTCTCGAAGATAAGTATGGGAAAATTTTTGTTGTGCATCGTCTCGACAAAGAAACAAGTGGTTTGATGATATTTGCAAAAAATCCTGAAACTCATAAAAATTTGAATACTCAATTTCAGGAAAAACAAGTACAAAAGATATACCATGCTGTGGTTGGTGGTGTAGTTGGCAGAGATAAAACTGACGTCGACATACCTTTATTGCCAAATCCGTTTGGTGGTGCCGGTGTGATTCCATCAGCAAGAGGCAAAGAGTCTTTGACTATTGTTACTGTGATTGAAAGATTTAGATCTTCTACTTTTGTAGAATGTAATCTGGTTACAGGCAGGCATCATCAATTGCGTGCTCATGTTGCTGCCATGGGGCATCCTTTATTAATAGATGATCTTTATGGCGAAAATACAGAATTTATGCTCTCTTCGATTAAACGAAAATTTAATATGAAGAAGCATGATGTTGAAAGACCTATAATTTCAAGAATTACTATGCATGCGTTCTCTTTGGATTTTATTCATCCAATAAATAACGAAAAAATGCATTTAGAAGCAGAATATCCTAAAGATTTTAGAGTTTTGCTCCAAGTCTTAAGAAAATATTCGTCCATAAATTAAAAAAACAAGGGCGTTCATTCCTCTTTTTTCCCTGTAGAGACAGGTCTCAGACCTGTCTCAATATATTAAAATATTTTTCTTTCAAAGCTCAGGCACAGACCTGTCTCAAATTATTGAAATATTTTTCTTTCAAAGCCCAGGCACAGACCTGTCTCAAATTATTAAAAATATTTTTCTTTCAAAGCCCAGGCACAGACCTGTCTCAAATTATTAAAAATATTTTTCTTTCAAAGCCCAGGCACAGACCTGTCTCAAATTATTAAAAATAT
>CAZBNQ010000381.1:0-3238 GCA_964493035.1 uncultured Hyphomicrobiales bacterium
AAAAATAGTGTTGCTTTTAAAATTCTTTTACCTGCTTCAATTGCAATTTTGGTGATTTTTTCATTAGCTGGATTTATTGTTACTAATTTAGTAATTAAAAACATGGAAAATCAAGTTCTTGACAAAAACAACCAAATAACAGAACAAATCTCTTCAATACTCGATACAGAAACAAGAAATTTAACAGACAAAGCTAAGATTTCTTGCTCTTTATTAAAAAATTATACATTGAATGCAGGAAATCCTACAATTGGTACAGCCACAAAAGTTGCTGATAAAATCGTTCCTGATTTGCTTTTTGGCTCAAAACCAATTGCTAATAGCTTTGAGATAGTGGATAAAGTTGTTACTTTCGCTGGTGGCACTGCTACAATCTTTGTTAGATCCGGAGATGATTTTTTTCGTATTTCTACAAATGTAAAAAAAGATGATGGCTCTAGGGCTATTGGTACTACTTTAAATAAAAAAGGCAAAGCTTATGCAGCTATTAAAGATGGCAAGGCTTTCTATGGTGTAGTTGATATTTTAGGCAAAAAATATCTAACCGGTTATGAACCAATTAAGAATAATCAAGGAGAAGTAATCGGTATTTGGTATGCCGGATTTCCAATCACAGGACTTTCTAATTTAGGCAATCAAATTGCTAAAATGCGTGTTCTTACTAATGGTTTTGTTGCTTTGCTTGATGAAGAAGCTAAGGTTTTATTCAAATCTGATAATATTGAAAAAAATTCTTTAGATAATATTATAAAAACAAATGATCCAGAATGGTTTTTGACTAAAAACTCGGATAATAATGCAAAATTTACTGTATTGACTGCATATCCTAATTCAGATTTAGCATCTACAAGAAATGAATTGATATTGTGGATTGCTATTGCAAGTTTAGTTAATATTTTAATTCTGATTTTAGTAATTGCACTAATACTAAAGCGCAAAGTAATCAATCCTGTTAAAGAATTGGAATCTGCAGCAGTAAAAATTTCAGAAGGCAAAGTAGATTTTTCCATCAATTATTCTTCTAATGATGAATTGGGAAAATTGGCTTTTGCTTTTACTTCTGTTGCTAAAACTTTAAATTCTTTGTCTTCAGATGTTAATGAAATTATCGAAGCTGCTTCTAATGGTGTGCTTGACAAAAGAGCCGACTCTTCTAAGTATTCAGGTGCATATTATTCTATTACAAATGGCTTAAATACAGCTATCGAGGCAATAGTAAATCCTTTGAAAATTGCTGCTGATTATATGAAACGAATTTCAAATGGTGATATTCCTGATACAATTTCTTCTGAATATAAAGGAGATTTCAACGAAATTAAAAATAGTATTAATCATTGTATTGATGCTATAGAATTATTGATTGTTGATACAAATTCTTTGGTTCAGTCAGCATCTGCGGGAGTTTTAAACTCACGCGCTGACGATAAGAAACATAATGGTGATTTTAAAAAGATTATTTCAGGTATAAATCAGTTATTGGATAATATTACTATACCGCTAAATGTTGCGGTTGATTATATTGATAGAATTGCTAATGGCGATATTCCTGAGCAAATTAGTGCCCACTACGAAGGTGACTATAACAAAATTAAAGTCAGCCTTAATGAATGTATAAATAATTTAAACAGCATTCTAAGTGGTATTGATAGAATTACTAATGATATCAGAAATGGCAATCTACAAGCTAGAGGTAATTATCAACTGTTTAAAGGTGATTGGGCAGGTTTGGTCAAAGGTATTAATAATATTATTGAATCATTGGTTCAACCTTTAAATTCAACAACTGAATATATTGTTAAAATCTCTAAAGGCGATATGCCTAAACCTATTACTGAGGAATACAAAGGAGATTATAACATTATAAAAGACAGTGTCAACAACTTAATAAAAGCATTAAATGAAGTAACTTTGATTTCTCAGAATATCTCGAGTGGTAATCTCGAAAATCATATAGAATTGAGATCAGAAAATGATACTCTTATGCAGGCACTTCAAAAAATGACTGACTCTATCCAATGTTTGGTTAGTGATGTTAATATGCTTTCGAGAGCTGCGATAGAAGGTGAATTATCCAAACGAGCTGATGCCGAAATGCATAATGGTGATTTCTCATTGATTATTAAAGGAATTAATCAAACTTTAGACTCAATTTTAGCACCAGTCAATGAAGCTGTGAGTATATTAAGTCTTATGTCTGATGGTGACCTTAGCTCTAGAATGCAAGGAGACTTCCAAGGCGATCATGCTATACTAAAAGATTCATTAAATAATACATTAAATTCAATCAATGATTTATTGAACCAAGTATCGACTGCTGTTGATGAAGTAAGTAGAGGATCTTTGCAGGTATCAGATGCAGCTACAGCATTATCTCAAGGAGCTACAGAACAAGCAGCTTCGCTCGAAGAAATTACCAGCTCGATGAGCCAAATCGGATCCCAAACTAAGCTAACTGCCTCAAATGCTTCCATTGCAAGCAATTTGACTAATGCTGCAAAAATGGCAGCCGAAAAAGGTAATACTATTATGAGCGATCTAAACGATTCGATGTCACAAATTAATAGCTCAAGTGCTAATATATCCAAAATCATTAAAGTCATTGATGAAATTGCATTCCAAACAAACTTGTTAGCTTTGAATGCTGCCGTCGAAGCAGCTCGTGCCGGACGTCATGGCAAAGGTTTTGCAGTTGTTGCTGAAGAAGTTAGAAATCTTGCTGCTAAAACTGCAGAATCTGCTAAAGAAACATCTGAGATGATTGAAGATAGTATCAAAACTGTCGAAACTGGCTCTACTTTTGCTATTCGGACTGCCGAATCATTACGTGAAATCATGGATGGCTCTGTGAAAGCAGCTGATATTGTTGGCGAAATTGCTGCTTCTTCTAATGAACAAGCTCTGGCTATTTCTCAAATTAATGTTGGGCTGACTCAGATAGACAGAGTTACTCAAACTAATACTGCTAGCGCTGAAGAATCTGCTTCAGCTTCTGAACAGCTCTCTTCGCAAGCTGCAAAGTTGGGAACTATGCTGTCTAGATTTAAACTATCAAATAATAATAGTTACGAAGATTATTATTAATGAATATTAATCGTATTTTTGCTTTGACATATTATTTTTTGAAGTAGTTTTTGAAAAAAAAGAGAATTTTAATTAGTTATTATTTATTGAATTAATAAATAAATAGCTTTGATATAATAGTTTTTTGTTTTATCAAACATTTATTTGTCCAATCAAA
>CAZBNQ010000382.1:0-3232 GCA_964493035.1 uncultured Hyphomicrobiales bacterium
TATTTTTGGGACTGCTCAAAATAAAAAGAGGTTGCCCTTTTGAGACAACCTCCTAGGAGTATTGAATGCTTGTAAATTTAAACCATAATGTAATTGATTGAAATAACTTGATATAGTATTTTCATCAAATCCTTGTTTGGATAATTTTTCTATAAAAAATTTATTATCTTTAAGAAAATATTCTATATTAGAATCATTTGAGGAAAAAATATAATTATTGTTATTGTTTCTTGCTTTTAATATGAATAATAAATGTAAAAGTTCATGGATTATTAAATGTGGGAGATGTTTATTATTTTTATAACTTATTTTGTGATAATTCTTATTATGATATTCACCTATTTCTAATTTTGCATAAGTCAAAAGAGTATTATCTTCTTCGATTATAATTTTTTTGTCTGATAATATTTCTAGTTCTTTAATGAATTTTAATATTATTTCTTCTGAATTAAATGATTCGATATATTGATGACATTTTTTAATTAAATCATTTATTGATTGATAATATAATTGATCTTTACTTTTCGAAAATTTAATAGCTTCAATCAAATACAGAATAGAGTCTAAATTTTGATTTTTATGATTAGCGACAACGGATAATCCATAATAAGCGTTAGAATATTCTGGATTTATAGATATAACTGTTAAAAAGTACTTCTCAGCTTCTAAAAATTTTCCAGACATTAGTAAATTTGCACCAATATTATTTATAGAAATATATTCATTGGGATTAAGCTCTATACATTTGTCATAGTATGTCATCGCAGTCTCAATATCATTAAAATATTTACTATAAATATTTCCAATCATAATTAATGCCCAAAGATTTTTAGGATCCCATCTCAATGCTTCAATTAAATGATCAATTGCTTTATTTTGTTCATTTTCCTCAGATAAAATTTGCCCATAAATTCTATGTAATTCTGAAATTTTAGGATATTTGTTTAACAATTTTTCGATTATTGGCTTTGCCTTTTCAAATTCATTGTTATCACAAAATTGAATAGCCCTCTTAAAATCAATTTCATTTTTAATGATTTTATTATAACTTAATTCAATTGTAATTATATCATTTTCAATGGAAATCTTAGGTTTTTCGTCATTTATTGTATAATATTGAACTAACTCATTCAATAATTCATTCTCATTTTCAATATTGATATTTTTAAAAATTACTTTTAAAAAATCATCTTTTCTGATATAAATTTTCATATGAATTTTAATATTTGAACATTAATATATCAAAAATAGTAAAAAAATATCAAAAAAGCTACTCGTTTGAGTAGCTTTTTTTCTTAAGCAATTACATATATCTATGGATAACACCTTCGTGTTGATGAAAATCAGGATTATAATTGATCGGATCGCGACCGAAACAAACCCCCATAGATTCATAGAATGCAATTTCTTCGAGGTCGACATATCTTTGCTTAATAGCTTCTTTAACCGGGATATAGGAAACTCTATTGCCTTCAACTCCGACAACAGTAACACCATAGATATCCTCGAGCATCAAAAGCATTGCAGCACCGCCGCCCTGCTTGCCGAAAGCAACGTCATAGGCACTTGTGCCGCCTGCTCTCACCAAATGCCCAAGCTGCACTTCTCGAATTTCCGGATACTGATAGATACCATCTACAAATATACCTTCGTCTTTCAATATTTTTGACCAGTCCGGATCTTTTTTCATATAAAATTCTAATTGCTTGCGAACGTATTGGCCAACACCTGATAATCTTTGATGTCCGAAAGAATCCAGTCCGGAAGTATCATCAGTAAAGTATTTTCCTTCTTTGTTTTTTACGCCTTCGGCAGCAACGATAATATAAGTAGAACCCTTAACGTCGCTATTCAACAAACGGTTGATGTAAGTTTTTTTGAAGTGCTTGTAAACAATTTCGTAATCCACATAGACTTCAGGAATCAAAATACAATCAGCATCGGCACCAATACCACCTCTGAAAGCAGTATGTCCGGCATATCTTCCGAATACTTCAATAACCAAAGCTCGGTTGTGAGTCAAACCGGTAGTACGTAATTCTTCAGTAAACTTAGCAATACGATTGATAGTGGAATCGCCACCGACCGAGTAAGTCTGAAGGTCGAGATCCATAGTCTTAGGCACATGAATGCATTTAATGCCATTGCTCACAAGATCAACCACAACCGAACCAGTATCGTCGCCACCAGCAATGATAAGACCATCGATATTATGTTTTTTCAAACCTTCTTTAATAATTTCGTACTTATTTGGATCTTGAATTTTTGAAATTTTAACTCTAGAGTGGCCTGCTTCTGAACCAGCAACGCCCGAATGAATTTTATCGGCACGATTAAAGTCCATAATCACAGGTTCCAAGTTTCTAAGATTATAAAGTCCGGCATAACCATTAGGAATCATGCAGACTTCGACCCCATATCTGAGACCCATGCGCGCAACACCGGTAATCACGGCATTAAGCCCGCCGCAATCGCCGCCGCTAGTAATCACACCTATTTTTTTGATATTAGTCATTTTGTCTCCAAAATCTTAAAATGTTTTTAATCATATATACAAATTTACAAATATTACTATTCATTTATTTTTAGAAATTGATAAATTCGTTATAAATAATAATTTAAAAATTCTATTTTTGCATAATCATAATAAATTGTTCGACAAAAACAATCGTCAAACAATATATAGATATTATTTTAAACAATTTATTTTAAAATAAATTAGAGCATGGAAGATATATTCAACGAGAAGGATAAACTAATAAACAGCTTGGCAGAAGAGCTGGCATCAAATATGCACCAGACTATACAAGTGCTGTCGACTATAGTTTCAATTAGCGAGAAGCTATATGAAGGTAGTCATTCCAGATTTGTAGCAGAAAAGTCTGTGCAGGTGGCAGAAGAACTTGGAATGAACGAAGATGATATCTATGAATTAAAAATTGCTGGATTGCTCCACGACATCGGCAAAGTTGGATTTGCCGATTCGGCATTATATAAATATCCTAAAGAAATGAGCCCATTCGAATATACTCAATATATGAAGCATTGCGAAGTGGGTATGCAGCTGCTTAAACCATATAAACCATTTCAAAGAATAGGAGAAATAATATACCAACATCATGAAAAATTAGATGGCACAGGATTTCCTCGCAATCTGCAAGGCAATAACATTTTGCCCGGTGCTAAGATTATTGCTGTTGTAGATTTCTTTCATAATGCAGTTTATAAAAAA